>JAGVCC010000064.1 GCA_020059395.1 Chitinophagales bacterium
ACCGGCAACAACCTGCTGTAACGCAATTTGCTACTGCAATATTACTTTAAAATTGAAAAATCAAAATTTATTTTAAAAAAGCGGCAGTAATTAACTGGTTATTTTCTGCTTTTAAAAGAGTGTCAGCCTGAGCTTGACGAAGGCGGGTTGCATAAATATATCACCGGTTTCGACAAGCTCAACCTGACAGTTTTTAGATGATGAAACTATTAAAAGAAAATAAGTTATGGTGCAGTTACAAAAAAGCAATCACTGCTTTTTTCACCGCGGCATCATGATAAATTCTGCGGTGGCCTAATCCTTTAGTTATTACAAACTGTATGTGTTCATTGTTATCTTCCTTTACTTTTAAAGCATCGCTTAATGGTGTGGTATCATCATCTTCATCATGCAGCCATAAAATTTTTGCATTAATATTTTTTACGGCACGGCGAATGGAAAACCAGGAAGTAGGATGTCCGCTAATGGAATCAATTAAATTGTCCAGCTCCATGCGTACCGCATGATTGTTTATGTCCAGCATTTTAAAAATACTGTTAATGGCAGTGGTGGTTTCTGTTGCAGGTGCAATCAGCACTATTTTGTTGCTGGTGCTGTGCGGTATTGTTTCCAGCGCAAGGCTTACTGCAATACCACCAAACGAATGTGCCATAAAACTGTTTACAGGGCCAAAAGTTTCCATCACCTGCTTTATCATAGCGGCGTATTCAACTGCATTACATGTTTTGCCGGGGCTACTGCCATGTGCAGGCGCATCAAACGACAACACTTCGTAACCTTTATTAACCAGTGGTTGCACATAACTGTCAAATTTATGTGCTGCCGAACTAAAGCCATGCAGTATTAATACTTTTTGCTGCTGCGAATGATTCCACCGGTAGCCTTTTACTTTGGCACCGTTAAATATAAACTCCACCGCCTGTGCCCCGTTTGGCGCATGTGTACGTTTTGATTTTGCATAGGGCGTGCAAAAAAGAGTAAACAATTGCTGCGCTGCTCTTTTCTTTGACAATAAAGCCGTTAGCTTAAATTTTGTTTTTATAAAAGCAATTTTTAATCTTTGGGTTCGTTTCATGTATGCACAAAGATAGTATTATGAAGATTGTACTGATAGGCTCCGGTAATGTAGCCACTGTTTTAGGGCGGCTGTGTAAACAAAACGGCCACCAAATAATACAGGTAATGAGCCGCCACACCGAAAATGCCAAAACCCTTGCTGACGAATTAGGTGCTGCATATGATAATTACGAGGGCAAAACCGATTTATCTGCTGATATATATATTGTATCCATTACCGATGGTATTTTATTTGATTTAAATAAATCCTTCAGCCTGGGTGATAAATTGATTGTACATACCGCCGGTTCCGTTTCAAAAGATGTGTTGAAAGATATATCAAGCCGTTACGGTATTTTATACCCCTTTCAAAGCCTGCGTAAAGAAATGGGGCATATACCGCAAATACCTTTACTGGTTGATGGTAATGATGAAGCCACCACCAGCAGTATTGAAGCATTTGCAAAAACATTGTCGCCGGTGGTAAAACGTTCTACCGATGAGGAACGCATACGCCTGCATGTAGCTGGCGTGGTGGTAAATAATTTTACCAATCACCTGTACAGCCTTGCCGAAGATTACTGCGAAAAAGAAAAACTGGATTTTTCGCTCTTGTTTCCGTTAATACACGAAACAACACAGCGCATGATACAATACTCCCCAAAAACCATGCAAACCGGCCCGGCGCTGCGTAATGATGTGTTTACGCTTGACAGGCACTTGCGTGTGCTGGCAACTCATCCCAAATTAAAATACCTGTACCTAAAAATTACGGACAGTATTATGAATCCGTAGGATCTATTATGTTCATTGCGTCATTTTATTTATAACTGCCCCTGCCCCACCGCCATATTAGTTTGCGTAATTGGCTTTAATTAGTGTAATTAACAGTTACTTTGTGGGTATGATTAAAGTTGGCGAATACAATACACTTTCAGTTTTACGCACCGTTGCTTTTGGAGTATACTTAGATGATGGCGGCGAAGGGATTTTACTGCCCAACCGTTTTATGCCAGCTAATATAAAAGATGGCGATTCAATCACGGTTTTTATTTATCATGACGGTGAGGAAAGGCTTATTGCTACTACACAAAAACCCATTGGCATTTTGGGTGATATTGTAAAGCTGCGCTGTGTAAGCAAAACACCGCAAGGAGCTTTTTTAGATAATGGTTTGATGAAAGACCTGTTTGTACCCACCAGCAAACAACTGCGTGGCATGCTACCCAATGGCGAATATTTAGTAAAAATATTTTTAGATGAACAAACAGGCCGCCTAGCCGCTACGGAAAAATTTGAAAACGAATTACAAAACACCAACCTTACTGTAGCTGTGCTGGATGAAGTGGATTTAATTGTATACCGCCGCACCGATATTGGCTACGTTGTTATTATAAACAACCAGCACACCGGCGTATTGCACCACAACGAAATTTACCGCAACATTACCGAAGGCGACCGCTTTAAAGGCTTTATAAAAAATATTTATTACGATAATAAACTGGGCAGTTACCGTATTGATGTGGCTGCTGGTAAAAGTGGTTACAAACGTGTGGAAGATGAAGGAGAAAAAATTATTCGCCTTTTAAAAGAGAATAACGGCTTTTTACCCTACCACGACAAAAGCGACCCCGAAGCGATTTACGATTTTTTTGGCATGAGCAAGAAAACCTTTAAGATGACGCTGGGGAATTTGTACAGGCAAAAGAAAGTGAGTTTGGAGAGTGGTGGGGTGAGGTTGGTTTAGTCTTTAACGGTGTATTCGATTGTATGTAACGCTTTTTGTTTTGAGCCATCTGCATTAACAAATTCAGGAACTTTTATTTTTGAATATTTTCCAGCCTAACACCCATACCCGCCAGCATATTCTCAGCAAAAATCTACTATAAGCCTAAAAATGCTTTACAGCCAATTTGGACAAATCCGGAATTGGATTCCGGATTTGTCCAAATATTTTTTATCTTTAACCAATGATAGAACGTTCAGCAACGGCAAGATTATTAAAACTTGCAAAAACTTTTCGCAGTGTGGCGGTGGTGGGGCCAAGGCAAAGCGGTAAAACAACCCTATGCAGAAAACTGTTTCCCGGTAAGCCGTATGTATCACTCGAAAACCCTGATACACTCGAATTTGCAAAAACCGACCCACGGGGTTTTTTAAACCAGTATATAAAAAACGGCGCTATATTAGATGAGGTGCAAAGGGTACCGCAGCTTTTTTCGTACCTGCAGCAAATATTAGACGAAACAAAAAAGAAAGGCCTGTTTATATTAACAGGGTCAAACAATTTTTTACTACAGGAAAATATTACACAAACACTTGCAGGCCGTATTGCCTACCTGCAGTTACTGCCTCTATCTATTGAAGAGCTTACAAAAAGCAACAAACTGAAAAGCAGTTATACTTGGCATATTTTAAACGGTGGTTACCCGGAAGTAGTTGCAAAAAAAGTCAGCGCTCAAGACTGGTTTCCCGGCTATATAAGCACTTATATTGAACGGGATGTGCGGCAGCTAAAAAACATAAGCAACCTGCCGCTGTTTATAAAATTTATACGGTTATGTGCAGGACGCACCGGGCAAATACTTAACCTTACATCGCTGGCTAATGATGGCGGCATAGACCAGAAAACAGCAGCCGCATGGCTGGCCGTTTTGCAAAGCAGCTTTATCATTTACCTGCTGAGGCCCTATCATGGCAACTTTAATAAACGGTTTATTAAATCGCCTAAGCTTTATTTTTATGATACAGGCCTGGTATGCTCTTTACTGGGTATTGTAAATGCAAAACAGACTTTAACACATGCTGCAAAAGGGGCTTTAATGGAAAATTTAACAGTGAGTGAGTTGCTAAAAAAGCAGTTTAATACCGGCAGTACAGATAATTTGTATTACTGGCGTGACAAAACCGGCAACGAGGTTGATATTATAATTGAAAATTTATCCCGGCTAAAAGCTATTGAAATAAAAGCAGGCGAAACAATATCAGCAGAATATTTTAAAGGGCTTGAATATTTTAAAACTTTAAATAAGAAACCGATTGCTTCAGTGTTATTGTATGGAGGAAAAGAAGAACAAAAAAGAAGCAATGGAACAACAGTAATGCCCTGGTACAAAATGCCCGAACTGTAAATAGCCCCATTATTATAATGGACAAATCCGGAATTGAATTCCGGATTTGTCCACAAAAGCAAAATTATTTTTTTGAAAATTTATACCTGTATTTCATAAACCCCATCCCCGGCAGCGCATTTCCTTCAAAGTCAAACAGCGCTGCATTTTCCCAACTGCTGCCTTTGCCCCAGCGGTCTTTCATGGGGCTAGTTATCCATGCTGGTTCCCAATACATAATGCCGCTGCCGCCTGCGTTAATAATTGTTTGTGTAAGATTGATTAAGTAATCCAGTTGTTCCTGCTTGCCTGTTTTGTAGCCAATCAGTTCTTTAGGGTCGCCAAATAAATTGTTGTAGTTGTCAGCACCGTCAAAAGTCCATGGAAAAGCGGCTTCCACCACCATCACTTTTTTACCGTAAGTGCTTTTTAAAAAACGGATGGTATCACCCACTTCCTGCATGGGGTGTACGGTACTCCATTTGTAATAATGCGATAAACCTAAAATATCAAAATCTGTAACGCCCCCAACGGTCGTTATTTTTTTTGTCCACCAGGGTGCAAACTGCAGCTGCGCCACATGAATAATTATTTGCGGTTTAATGGTTGATTTTTTTGAAAAATCTCTTACAGCTTTAATACCGCTGTTAAGCAAGTCGCCAAAATTTTTCCAGCTGCTGTCACTGTCGTTTACCACTTTGCCTACTGGCCACAGCATACCAAAATTGGTTTCGTTGCCCACTTGTATCATTTCTGGTACCAGATTTTTCTTTTTAAAATAATTGAGTACGGCAAGCGTATAATTGTACACAGAATCTTTTAAAATATGCAGCGGTAAATTCTTCCATGCTTCTGGGGTGAGTTGTTTGTTGGGGTCGGCCCAGTCATCGGAGTAATGCAAATCTAAGTTTACACTCATGCCTGCTTTTTTTGCACGGCGCATTGTTTTTTCAGCATCGTATAAGTCGCTGTACAGTTTTCCAGCTGCAATATCTTTTACCCACTCCGGATTGCACCACAATCGCACCCGTATATTGTTGCAGCCATTGGCTTTAAAAATACTGTACACTTCCTGCGGCTTACCGTTTACTTTGTACACGCCACCGTAATCTTCTATCTGGTTTACAAAAGAAAGATCGGCACCCATTACAAACTGTTTCCAGTGGTAGTGGGTTGTTTTTTTTGTTTGTGCAGAAATAGGAGATTGAAATATTGTGGCAAGCAGAAACAATAACAGGGTATACTTTTTTTTCATTCAATAAAGTTATAGTAGTTACTTTAATTAATAAGAATTGTCCTTTGCGTTTCTTAATCAACCGCCGTCGGGGCTATAAGCCGCCGACCGGGTTGATACAACCTTTGAAAACTGTGAAGGTTTAAAATATTCCTGATTAGATTTGAACGTTTTAATACTTACTTTTGATTACATGGAAAGAGAAGAAAAACCTTTTAATCCGGTGTTATTTAAGAGAAAACTTAAAAAAGGTTTAGACTTAAGTTTTAAAAAACTACTTGAAACCAAAAAGAAAAACGATGGTGTTTTGGTGTTTTCCCGTAATGGTAAAATTGTAAAAATAAAAGCAAGGGATTTTGTAAAATAACAATGCTGTATTTTAAACCAACTCTATCACACTAATCTCCGGCAACATACCCACTCTTCCGGGGTAGCCAATAAACCCAAAGCCACGGTTTACATTTAGTTTTTGTTTGCCGTCTTCATACAAACCTGCCCATTGCTTATACATGTATTGCACAGGGCTCCATTTAAAGCCGGGTATTTCTACACCAAACTGCATACCATGTGTATGGCCGCTCAGCATTAAATCAATATCAGGATATTCTTTTTTCACCTGTGCATCCCAATGGCTGGGGTCGTGGCTCATTAAAATTTTAAAGGGGTATTTTTCTGTGCCGGCATGTGCCAAATCCATACGGCCATGTTTGGGAAAACGGGCTTTGTTGCTCCAGTTTTCAATACCAATCAATGCTACCTGTTCGCCATTTCTTTCCAATGCCACATGCTCATTCATTAATAATTTCCAGCCCAAACCTGCATGTACTTTTTTAAGGTTTTCTAAATTTTGTTCTTTGCTAATTCCATCTATTGGCCACTGCACATAATCCCCATAATCATGATTACCCAATGTGCTGTACACCCCCAACGGCGCATTCAGTTTATTAAACACATCCATGTAATCATCCATTTCGCTGGCACGGTCGTTTACCAAATCACCGGTAAATAAAATAACATCCGGCTTTTCGTTCATAATTTTTTCAATGCCGTGCATTACTGCTTGCTTATCTGTAAAGCTGCCGCTGTGTATATCGCTTATGTGTACAATTTTTAACCCATTAAAAGCTGCCGGCAGGTTTGCAAAACTTAAACGCAGTTTTTTTAAATTGTAATTATACTTATTGCTGAAGCCGTACAGCAATGTGCCAAATAAAGTAGACCCTGCGGCGAGC
>JAGVCC010000062.1 GCA_020059395.1 Chitinophagales bacterium
CCTTCAATAGTGTCAACAGCTTTGCGCTGGTTGGCATTTAGTTTTTGGTATTCTTCTATAAATTTTTTTTGTAGAATGTCACGATAGTGCTGCATTACCCAAAAATAAATAAATTAATACAGGTAATCTGCCTTCATGTACATTCCATTAAATCTATTTTACAATACTTGCAGGTTGCATATAACTTTGGAGTAACCATTACTGATTATGATTGAAGTTTAAGGCATACTGCCTGTAATTGCAATTATCAGCCTTAATTTTTTCATCTTTGCTGCAGAAATGAATTTTGATGATTCAGAAAAGCAATACCTGTTCCAACTAAAATATTTACATTTTTTACAATGAAGCGCCTGATTATACAATTACCCTTATTACTATTGTTCAATTTTACTGTTGCCCAGCCGGCAGATAAATCTTTTATTAAACTTACACAACCTTTAAAAGAAAAAAACGCCGTTACCGCTGCAAAACAGTTTATTATTGGCAGCGTTTGTAAAACATGCGGCCTCACTATAAATGGCAACAGTGTAAATGTGTATGCTACTGGTGCGTTTGCCTATGAGTTAAACTTACAACCCGGTGATACCTCTTTTACCCTTACTACAACAGCCAATGGCAATAAGGCTGTAACAAAACAACTAAATTATTTGTTCAAGCTGCCTGCACCACCCGATACCGTTAAAGTGTTAGACATTGTAAAAATTGAAACTTTTCCTGAAGGGAATTTAATGCTGCAGCCGGGAGATAAAATAAAATTCAGGGTAAAAGCATTAACAGGCTGCAACGTTACTGTAAATAAAACCATTCAGTTGTTTGAAGTTGCGGCTGGCATGCCCGGCATTTATCAGGGCGAATACACCATAAAAGAAACAGACAGCCTGTTGCTTAAAAAAATGCCTGTTACTATTACAGATAAAAAAGGCAACAGCGTAAATAAAGAAACGCCGCATACATTTTCATTATTTTCTCCCTTAAACCCCAGTGTAGCTGTTACCAAAGGCCGCCTGGCACATTTACTGTTTGGCTTGGGCGAAGACAGGCTGGGTGGTGCAAAAATTGGTTATGTAGATTCGATGGTGCAGCTGCGTATAATAGGAAAAGCGGGCAGCAAATACAAAGTGCAGTTAAGTAAATACCATACAGCTTTTATTGATGATAATGCCGTGCAGTTTTTACCACAGGGCAGTTTTACACCTGAGTCACTCACGGGCAGTGTACGGGCTTATGGTGATTCGTCGTTTGATTATGTTACAGTAAATCTTACCGCAAAATTGCCTTATCAATCGCAACAGTTTATAAATCCGTCAAAAATTGTGGTGGATGTTTTTGGTGCCAGTAACAATACCAACTGGATAACACAATTGGAAAATGTACGGGAAATAAAAAATGTATACTACCAGCAGGTGGAAGATGAAATTTACCGGCTAACAATTGAATTGAATCATGCACAGCACTGGGGCCATCAAATTTATTACAAAGGCAATATGCTGGTAATAAAAGTAAAGCGGCAGCCTGCAGATTTATCATTGAACAAATTAGTAATTGCTGTAGATGCAGGCCATGGCGGCAGTAACACCGGCGCAGGCGGACCCACAGGCTCATTAGAAAAAGCACTGGCACTTGCGGTGGCATTAAAACTGCAAAAAGCATTAGAAAGCGAAGGCGTAAAAGTAATTATGACACGTACAACAGATAAGTTAGTTGATAACCTGCAGCGTGTATTATTTTACCGTGACAGCACACCCGATTTACTTATAAGCATACACCTTAACTCCGCTGCCGACCCCCTACGTGCAAGCGGCACCAGTACATTTTACCGATACATTGGTTTTAAAAACCTGAGCCACCATATTTACAAACGCATGTTGGAAACGGGGTTAAAAGAATACGGCAACATTGGCAGTTTTAATTTTATGCTCAACAGCCCTATAGAGTATCCGAATGCGTTGGTGGAAACACTCTTCATCAGCAACCCAGAAGATGAAATGAAAATACTGGATGAAAATTTTCAGCAGCTAATGGCGGAGAAAATTGTGCAGGGGATTAAGGATTTTTTGGAGGGATGTAAAAAATAAAACGGGCTATTGCGCAAGTCCATTTTTTAGTGCATACACTGCAAGGCCCACTCTTGTTTTTAAATCCAGTTTTTCAAAAAGAGAATCCCGATAGCTTTCTACAGTGCGTGGGCTGCAAAACATTTTTTCTGCTATTTCTTTATAATTCATTTCGGTAACCGTGTAGGTAAGAAATTCTTTTTCCCGTTCGGTTATTGAAACGCCTGTATTATCTGCCGCACCATTATCAACAGCAAGTTTTGCAAATACCCGGCTGGTTACCCAATCGGGATAATACATTCCTTTAGTGGCCAATGATTCTAAAGCTTTTTCAAGTTCAGCTGGGTGTGCATTTTTGTGCAGGTACCCTTTGGCTCCGGCTTTAATCATTTTAATAAGGCTTTCATCATCATCCTGTACACTTAAAGCCATTATTAAAATTTCGGGGTGGTTTTGTTTAAGCCATTGTGCTGTTGCAAAACCATCCATTACAGGCATGCTAATGTCGAGCAAAACAATATCCGGTATATTTTTTTTAACGCTCAGTTTATCAATTAATACTTTTCCATTTTCGGCTTCGTACAGCACTTCAAAATTTTTAAAATCTTCAATAATGCTGCTTATAGCTTTTGCTATCAGCAAATGATCGTCGGCAATGGCTATTTTATATTGCATCAGGTTGGTTTAATGGCATTTCAATAATTATGGCTGTCCCCTTTTCTGTTGCCGATTGTAAGTTAAAAGCAGCATTCAATTCTTCGGCACGGCGCTGCATATTGGCTAGGCCCTGCCCTGTTGAAATATTTGCAGTATTAAAACCTTTACCATCATCTGCTGCTGTTACAATAAGTTTGTTTGCTGCTGCTGATAATTCAATATTGATTTTACGGCAACCAGCATGTTTTAAACTATTTTGTATAAACTCCTGCAACAGGCGGAAGAGTATATTTTTTTGTGCAGGCTGCAGCAATACATCTTTTGCGTTATCTGTTACAACAACCAAACAGTTACCTAGTGAGTTTATCCGCAATGCTTCATCCTGCAGCAGTTGTGCCAATGGTGCTGCTGCAAGCGCTGGGCTGGTTAGCGACTTACTCAGCTGCCTTAAATCTGCCAGCGATTCATCTATAATATTTCCGATGGTGTTTATTTTATCTGTGGCAGTATTGTTTCTGTTTAGCAGTTGTTTAGTATACAATGAAGCTAAGGTTAGTTTTTGCCCAACATTATCGTGTATTTCTCTGCCGATGAATTGCATAGTTTGGGATTGTGTGTGGAGTTGGGTGGAGAGGAGTTGTTGTTGATGCTGCTGATTAATCATTTCTTTTTCAAGAAAAAAATTCCTTTTTCTGTTTCGATAAAAAACCAGTACCAATGTAAAGCCAGCACACATTAATAAAATTGCAAAAAAACTGGCCCATATTAATATTGTTGTTTCTTTCTGTCCCATGTAATAAAATATATGACATAAAAAAGATAAAGCAGATAGTTTAAAGCAGTATTTACCGCAGAGAGTATAACTGTTGAATCATTCTTTATCTTGTTAATATAAAAATAGTACGCTACCGTAAAGTGTGGAATAGTGGTAAGGTAATAAAATATAATAGCCAGCAACAAATATATTAATGGCTGCTTAAAGAAATCAATTGTGTCAGCATTGTCAATTACCTCAGATATTGCCAATACAGAGAGACATGCTACAAAAAGTGCACCTATGTCATAGCCAATGATGTTTAAGTATTTTGTATAGTCGATTGTTGAAAATGTACTGAAATAAATAAGCATCAAAATAACAAAACCCCGGCCTGCAAATTTTTTAAATTTCGCAGAAAGGTAAGAACTTCCAAAGGCATAAGCATATAGTGCAAAAACCAAAGGCTCTACAACAAAATTGTAAAAAACAATATTATACCGTTGGTAAAATTTGGTTGCATATCCCAAAAATTCTAATAAAGTAATCGTTAAAATAAGTATCGCTAGGTTTTTGGCCAGCTTATTGGTCTTAATTTTTTTCCAGTTTACCAATGCAGCCAGTGCAGCAACCAGTTCAAGCCATTTAATATAACCAGTCATATTATTATTGATCTATTGCCTCTAGCGTATTAATTACGGGGCAGTTAGTGGGGCATATTTCACCATTATTTTTTATTAATGAGGTTGACGACTCTGCAGTTGTCCGCTTAACAAGTTCTGTACTTCTTTTAGGAGGGTTAGGTTCCCCGTCTGATAACATTAAAAAAGGAGCTGTGCTGTTTTCGCTCAGTAGGTTGGCAAAAGTTACTTTGCCATTTTGGTACAGCAGCTTAAAGTCTGCACCAGTCTGTCTTTGAGCAGTGGCTCTTGGGTCGAAATCAATTTCTGCACCAGAGTTATCCCTGAAAGTGGGCACCATAAATAAGGTATGCCTGTTACGTTTTTCAATGTCAACTGAAGCATTATTTTCATAGACCGCATAATAAAAACGAACACCGAGATTTTCAGCAGGTTCTTGTAATTTGGCATTATTTTTTTCGATTGTACAAATGAACTGTTTAATACTTTCTAACGAAAACCATATACACCTGGCGTCTGTACTTTTATAAACAGCCTTCAGGTTGATACCATTAAGCCCACTTGTAGGCGTATTAAAATGACTATTTGTATTTACAACATCCCAGATGTTGGTTCGGTAATTCTGTATCACATTTTTAAAGTGACCAATCGTCTGTCCATGAGTTTCTTCAGCGCATTCAACGCAAACCTGTGATGGAACTGGTAGAGGATTCGTTCCGCCTCCCTTTTCTACAAAAACAGTATCTATTATTCTCTTAGGAGCAGGCGCAATACCCTTATCTCTTGTTAAAAGGTATATAGCCACAGCTAGTGTAATTATATTAGTAGCAATTAAAATTTTCTGCTTCATAAAATCAATTTTATTGGTTTAGGTAAATATTACGTTCACAAAGTAACAGCCCATCCCCATATCCCCAAATGTTCGTTTCCCGATTTCCGTATCCGTTGTTCAACGGATACGGCTTTTAGTTACCTGCACCACAGTTTCAGCCTTTCACACATTGTCCCGGCACTTCACTCTTTTCATCTTTGTATCAGCTTTTATTACTGCTTACAGATGCATCCTTAATCAACCTAAAAGCAGCCGGACCCGCTAACCGGCATTTACAAAACCAATACCCCATTAACCCTGGCCATGCTGTGCATTGCCTGTAACAACATTTCCACTTTTAAAAATCAATCAAAATGAAAAAATTATTTTTGGCCGCCGCATGTGTATTAGTAACTGTTACTGTTATTTCCTGCAAAAAAGACAATGCCATTTTACCCGGCAATGTAAAAGTAAAATACAACAACGCTTTGCAGGATACTCCCTATTTACCTGTTGCCGGTAATGTGCAGGACACTCCTTACATTGCCAACCCAACAGTCATTGCCGATACACCCTATATAAAGTAGCACTGTACAGGCAAACTTAAAAAAAGCCAGCGGTTTTATTTGTACCGCAGGCTCAACCATTAACCGGTTTCACACAGCCATTTTACATATTGATAGGTGTAGATGGTTGGTGAGCCGGTTAATTTGTATTTTTACTTAATAAGACTATGCTATGCTGAAGGCGCTAATTGTTGATGATGAATATAACAACCGGGAAAATTTAAGCTTTATGCTGCAGCACGACTGCAGCGGTATAACCATTGCAGGCATGGCTGAAAATGGTTTACAGGCAAGAGACTGGCTGGCAAATAATCAGGCCGATGTTATTTTTTTAGACATTAGTATGCCCATGGAAACAGGCTTTGAAATGCTGGAAAAATTACCGGCACACCACTTTAGAATAATTTTTGTAACAGCGCATGATGAGTATGCGCTGCAAGCTATTAAAGCAAGTGCGGTAGATTATTTATTAAAGCCCGTAAACATTACCGAGCTGCAGCAGGCAGTGGAAAAATTAAAGCAGACAATATTAAACGAACAGTATGTAAGCCAAAATCAGCAACTGGTACATAACCTGGTTAAAAATTTTGTACCCGGCCAGCCGCCTGCAAAAATTGCACTGCCACAACTGGGCAGCATTTCTTTTGTTGATGTAAATGAAATTATTTCGCTGCAGGCCGACAGTAACTACACCATTATACACAAACGGGATATGCAGAAAACGGTAGTTACTAAAACCCTTAAAGATTTTGAAGATATACTGGATGCTTCACAATTTGTACGAATACACAAAAGTCATATTGTAAACGTAAAATACATTGTTAACTACAGCACTGCCGATGGTGGCACCGTAAAAATGGAAGATGGTAATACCTGGACGGTAAGCCGCCGCCAGCTTGATACACTTTTGCAGAAACTAAAACAGCACAACATACTTTTTTTTAAATAAAGTAACTTTAGCCAATGTGGTTTAAAAAAAGTATAGCACTGTATTGCTTGTTGTGGCTGTTGCCCGTTTGTATTAGCGCACAATCTTTTTTATATACACAATACACTACCCGTAATGGATTGCCTATAGATAATGTATATGCAGCCACACAGGATGAAGATGGTTTTATGTGGGTTGGTACCGACTTTGGTATTGCAAAATTTGATGGCTACCGCTTTGTAAATTATTACAAGCAGCATGGCATACTTAATAAAGCCGTAATAAATATTTTGTATGCCGGAGGCGATTCCTGTCTTTTTGTATCGTACCCACGTACTATACAGGCTGTACATAAAAATGGCATTATAAAAACCGTTATTCCCGATGTAACATTTACCGTACAGGAAATTGTAATGCACGACGATGCTTTTTATTTATATGCCAGAGGCAGCATTAAACTGGCACGTGTAAAAAATGGGCAACTGAAAGTATTACTGGCCGATAGTTTGTTTAACAACAAAGGCGTAGCTATTAATGGAGTGATCTCTTTACCCAATAAAAATTTGGGTATATGCACCAATAAAGGTTTGTACATTATTAACGGCAACAGCATAAAACATTGTTTGCAGAATGAAGATGTACGTTTTGCTGTGCTTAATAAAAACAATGAAATAACTGCAGTAAGTAATAACCGCATTGTTACCGGCAATGCCGATTTTGCATTTGCAACCACAGCAATTACATTGCCACCGCCTACAGTAGTTTACAAAATGATGTACGACGCTGAAGGTGCTTTATGGTTACGTGGAATGGAAAAAGGTATATGGCGTGTGTACAACGGGCAGTTGCAAGAAATGTCTGAAGCATTACATACACAAAACTTAGCGGTACACAATTTTTTTTCTGATAAGGATGGTAACACCTGGTTTTGTACGGACGGTGCAGGTATTCTATTCCGCAGCAAAAATGCGTTTAATAATTACACAGTAAAGCATGGGCTGGCCAATAATAAAATAACCCGGTTTTTAAAATTGAATAATGATTTGTATATCGGCACAGCCAACGGACTTTCTGTAATGCGGGGCAAACAATTACATACGCTGCCTTTGCCGGCATATCGTCCGGGAGTAAAGTATGTACACCAATTATTGCCTTTGTATAATAATGTACCAGGTATTTGTATTGCAAACACTTTTTCCTATAACAGTAAAAGTTTTTTGCAAACTGTTGAAATAAATGGTCAAAAATTTACAGTTTATAACAATGCATTCAGCGCTGTGCAATACAACAACAAACAACATTGGGCTTCCTCAACTGGCTTTCTAAATAATGTATATGCGGATACGCAGTATAAAGCACATAACCTTATGCAGTTTGGTATACAAAAAGGCTACGAAATAATGTACCTGCAAAACCGCTTGTGGATGGGTACAGATAACGGTGTGCTGTGGCTGCATAATAATAAATGGATACATACCGACTCCGCACAAGGGATTAAAATTGGAGAAGTGTTTCAGTTTTTACAGCGTGGTGCAGATACCATACTAATGGCCACAGAAAAAGGATTGCTGTATTACGCAAACAATACCTTTACTTACGCTGCCCTTAAAGGCGAAACATACGGAAGTAATTACTGCCGCAGTATTTGCGTTGATAATACCGGAAAAATTTGGGGCGCCACCTGGGATGGTATTTTTGTAACCGATGGCAATACAAGATATAATTACAGCACCAATGCAGGGCTGCCCTCCAGAACCTGCAATGCAATTTTTTACGACAGTACAAGTAATCAGTTGTATGTAGGTACCGATTATGGATTAAGTATTGCAGATAAAGACAGCATACAGCAGCTATTAACTGTAAATAAAATTTTTATTGAAGCCACAGCAAGCGATACCATTAGCATAACCAATGGCCAAGAAGTAGAAGCCGGCTATGGCAAACTCCGTTTTTATTTTAGCATACCCAGTTATGCCAATGCCGGTAATGTACATTATGTATACCGGGTAGATGACAGCGCATGGATAAAAACAAGCACACCCATTGTTAACCTTACCGGTGTAGGCGCAGGCAAGCATGTGCTGTTTGTAAAAGCACTTGTAAATGGTACAGCAATAATTAACGAAGCCACAGCATTTACTTTTTTTATTAAAACACCCTTTTACAAAAGCTGGTGGTTTATTTTAACAATGGCAGCACTATGCCAGTTACTTATAATATGGCTGGTGTACAAATACAATAAAAACATACGTGAAAAAAAACTGGCCAGCCAGCGTACAGATAATGAAATGGCCTCTTTAAAGCAGCAGGCGTTTACTTCTTTAATGAACCCTCATTTTATTTTTAATGCACTTAACAGCATACAATATTACATTAATAAACAAGACAGGCAAACGGCCAACAAATACCTTAGCGATTTTGCCACCCTGGTACGCCGCAGTTTTGATGCTGCACAAAAACCCTATGTAACATTAGAGGAAGAACTGGAAACCTTGCGCCTGTACCTGCAACTGGAAAAAATGCGCTTTACCGATAAGTTTGATTACAACATTACTTTAAACGAAGCCGCCGAAGCTGCAGAGTGGCTGCTGCCCGGTATGGTGCTGCAGCCATTTTTAGAAAATGCTGTGCTGCATGGCCTGGCACCGCTAAGCAGCCACGGGCAAATTAATGTAACCATTGCCGCAGCCAATAATACACTATACATAACCATTACCGATAACGGCATTGGTATGCAAAAAAGCAAACAACTGCGTACTGGCAAAAAACACAACAGCCGTGGTATGCAGTTAATAAAAGAACGGCTGGATATATTGAGCACAAACAAATTAAACCCTATAACACTTACTATTACCGAAAACAGCCCCGGTGCCGAAAACCCCGGCACAAAAATAGCGCTGGTGGTGCCGCAGGCAGTGTATGAGAATGATTAAATATTAATTTGTTATTGCACAAGCTCACCTGATTTTGTTAACCAATATATTGCCAGTAATTTTCTTTATTAATAATTGTAAAAGTGTGATTAGGGTAATTGCCGCTAAAGGTGGCGCTTAACCGGGCTTTTGCCTTGGGGTTCCATTTTATTTCAAAAGTATGCAGCATTCCATCTTTGTCAATAATTAAATCAATTTCCTGCTGGTCGGCGGTGCGCCAAAAATAAAAAGAGCCGTATTGATTGTTATAAACATTTTGTTTCCACAATTCACAAATAATATAGTTTTCCCAAAGGGCACCCACATCCTGCCGTATGGCCACCGGCCTGTAGTCTCCCAGCAGTGCATTACGAATGCCGGTATCAGAAAAATAAATTTTTTTTCCTTTTGTTAATTCTTTTTTTACGTTACGGCTGTAGCTGGGCAATTTAAACAGTACATATGTTTGCTCTAATAAGGCTATGTATTTTTCAACTGTATCGTTTGTAAGCTGCAGTTGTTTGCCCAGTTCGTTATAATTTACCTCGTTACCCACCTGTAATGCAAGCACTTTAAGTAATTGAATTATTTTTTCAGGCTTTTTTAACCCCTGCCACATTAATATGTCTTTATATAGGTAACTATCTGCAAGCAAATGCAGCCGTTCTTTTTCCTCGCCGGGGTGGGTAATAATTTCGGGGTAGCTGCCAAAAACAAGCCGCCGCTCCAG
>JAGVCC010000329.1 GCA_020059395.1 Chitinophagales bacterium
AGGAACATTTAATTACTCTGATTTAAAGAGAATTAATACGCTCAAAGAAACATGGGTTAGAGGTGATGTTAAGGAGGTTGATTGCACGCTTGCTTACATAGCTGCAAACTTTGATGGTACAGGATTAGGCATTAATGAACGCACAGGTTGGGCAATATGTAACGGAAATAATGGCACTAAAATCCGAGATGGCAAAGTAAGTGTTGGGTATAATCCAGCCGATACGGATTTTGATGATACAGCAAAAACAGGGGGCGCAAAAACTCATACACTCACTATAAATCAAATGCCAGCACATAATCACAAAGTAAGCACAACTGGTAATCAAACCGGCGTTGACCCTGGCCGCAGCTTACAAAGGAGTAACACAAATGGTGATACTTACAGCAATGGCAGTGGTACTCAAAATTATATAGAAGATAGTGGTGGTGGTTTGCCGCATAATAATATGCAACCTTATCAGGTAACACTTTTCATACAAAAATTATAACATGGCAATAAAATTGGTTGATGAACTAAAGCAGTTTTTTATGACTGGGAAAAAGCCAACCCAGCAACAGTTTTGGGATTGGCTTGACAGTTTTAGGCATAAAAATGAAAAAATATATTTTTCAGATTTAGCCCCTGAATTGCAGGCTATGTTTAATTCTTTTGCTCCTACCATTGCACTGCCACCCGGCACGCTGCAATGGGCTGCGCCTGCCGGTACCATGCTGCGTGGCTATTTAATAAAAGACAGCGGTGCCGGGCAGGATGTAACGGCGCTGCGTATTGGCACCACACTTGGTGGTAATGAAATTTACGAAGCCAGCGAAACCTTCAACACCACCAACCCCGATGCTGGTATAATTGATAACAGTAAAGTGCTGGCGGTTGCCACTACTGTTTACTTCTCCATTACCGCCAGCAACTTAACAACAATCAGCATTAACATTTACAAACAATAATTATGAAGAAACTTTTTTTTGCATTATTACTTTTTGCGGCCACCGGTGCTGTGGCGCAGGTAAAAATTTTAACCAACACTGAACAATTAGGATGGTGGAAATTTAGCGGTATAAAGTTTACAGCTGCTACCCAAGATAGCATTGCGCCGTTTGGATTAGGTACCCGTTTAATTACCGATAGAGCAGCAAAAGCTTTTGCCCGTTTATCAGCTAAAAAAGCTATTGACGACAGCAGCAAGAGGTATTACTTTAAAAGTGCCGCAGGTGCCGGCCGTATGGCCTACAAATTAAACGACAGCACTTACTATACGCTTGGCCTGGTTGCTGGCAGCAACATTACTTTTTTGCGAACAGTTGACGGCAATGGTGATAGCGTTGTTGTTATTAGCAGCGCAGGCGGTGGCGTTGGTGGCGGTATGACTATTGGAGGCACAGTTACTGGAGCGAACGAGTACAACGTTTTTTATGCAGGTGCAAGCGGCGTGCTGGCGCAAAGTGCAGACTTTAGATGGAATAATGGCACTAAAAGATTATTGCTGAGCAGTGGCCCTGATGAACTGCATATTGACGGTGCCAGAAGCATCACCCCATACAACAACGGCAGCGTTGCCAATTTAGATATTGGTGCGAATAAAGTCATGGTGAATGGTTTGCAAATAAACAGCCCGGCGAGTGGTACGGTGGCGAGTGCAGCAGCATTTGATGCAAGCGGCAATATAATTACAGCACCTTATAATCAGGTAGCCTCAGGTACTTACACGCCTGCAGTAACACAGGTAGAAAATGTAGGGCCTTACTTAGCATACACCGCAACGTACATTCGTGTGGGCAATGTAGTTACTGTTTATGGCTCGGTTAATATTGGAGCCACAATAGGCGGCAGTACTTCAATTATTTATTTGTCAACACCAGTAAATTCTGCGTTTACCACTGTAGGGCAGGCGTATGGCAGTTTTACTGGCGCATTAAATACATTTTATGGCCCCATTACATCAACCAACGTTGTTAATGTAGTACGGCTCGATGTAACAATGCCAGACACATCTGTAAGAAACTACTATTATCAATATCAATATCAAGTTTTATGATGAAAAAAATATTTCTCTTACTGCTAATAGCAGTGGCGCTACAGGCGCAGGCTACAGATTATTACGTTCGTACCGATGGCAGCAATGCTAATAATGGTTTGGCGAATACCAGCGGCGGTGCATGGCTTACAATTGAACATGCAGCGGTAACAGTGCCAGCAGGCGCTCACAATATTTATGTAGGTGCTGGCACTTTTGATTTGGCAACAACAGTAAACCTTCCAGTTGGTGTAAGTGTAATTGGTGCCGGTACTGGAACAATAATTACGAGTACCAGCATCAGCGGTAATTATAACCCATTGTTTTTTCTCTCATCTGCTGCAGGTACAGCAGGCAACCAGCGGTTAGAAAATTTTGCAATGAATGGCAATAGCCTTAATGTTTGGGTTGGCATTAGGGTAAGCGGTCGCAGTTTTGTTACCTGCAAAAAAATTACTGCATCAAATTTTTATTTCTGCGCTTTTGCATTTAATAGTCAGGGCAGTCTCTTTGGTGATGATTTGAGAGACCCCGGCAATTTTGATATTCATCTTGAAACAGCGACTTATGCAGTTGGCAACTCAGTTGATAGTTGTGTAACTACCAATTGCAGTGGCTACAATAATTGGGATGGCACCGGCTTCTATGGGAGCGGACATATTTGGTTTTGCGGACAGGACGGCTTTACAATTACCAACAATAACATGCAGCAAACGCAGCGTGTGCAAAGGCGAAATGGGTGGTGCATTAAAAGTCAAAGCTGGACAAAAAACACTTTGATTAATAATAACTATTTAGAAGCGGCACCTTATCCGTATGCTACCAACGGCCACAGTGACCCTCTAATTGATGGTGGCGCACAATATTGGAATTTTTCTGTTGAATTATTTTTTACCAGTGTACTGGAGTTTTCTTACAACATAAGCAAAGGCGCTTTAGACATAAACAAACCGATTAAAAGAACTTTTGCATATGGCCTATATGCACACCATAATACCTTTGGCCGTGATGCCTTAACTGCTAATCAAGAGAATGGAATTATTTTGGAGTATGATGTAAGCGGCATACGGATAGACAGTAATATAATGAAATACATTACTGAGCCTGTATCGTTCAGCCCACGTTTAAATTCATTAATTGATAGTGTCGCTATCACTAAAAATTTGATGCATAATTTTGGCCAGCTTTCTCAACAGTTTTTTGGGCATGTGTTTTTTTCGCATGACCAAGGCCAGCCTTACAACATGCAGAATATTTTCATCAAGAAAAATACTTTTAGTGCTGACAATGTAAATCAAAGCAGCAGTGGTATTGTTGTATCTAACTTATACACCGGCACTGCTAACACCTTGTATATTGAAGATAATATTTTTGAGAAATTCGGGCAGTACGCCATTACATCAGCAGATGGCAGTAAGCTTACTGGCGTATACATAAGGAATAATTTGTTTTATCAAAACGGCGAAGATATTAAGTGGGGCAACTTTGCAGGCAACAGTGCGCCACCTAATGCGCCGTATGTAAGCACTCCAAATTACACAGGCAATCCGTTGTTTGATGCCAATTATAATTTGCAGGCAGGAAGCCCGGCAATAGGAGCTGCCACTGATGGTGGCAATATTGGCCACACTGGAGGCGTGGCAGGCCCCGATGTTACACCACCAACGATAATTAGCACCAACCCAGCTAACAGCGCCACCGGCGTGGCACCGGGTGTATACAACATTGTTATAAATTTTGGCGAGGCCATGAACACCGCCACACTTAACAGCACCAATATTACAGGCATCGGCGGTAGTATTACAGCAGCCAGCACTTATGCCAGCATAGCAGCCACGTTGCTGCCTGGTACTACCTACACCATTACGGTTAACGGTGTGCAGGATGTGGCCGGTAATACCATTGCTGCTCCTTACGTATTTAGTTTTACCACAGCGGCGGCACCGCTTGCACCGGGTGGCGATGCTATTTTTATTATTAAGGGATTGTTTAAAAATTAATTATGCCAGAGGTACAGATAAAGCCAGCGGTGTTAAATATTGAAGCTACTCACGGCGATAAGTATAATTTGGTGCTTAACCGAAAAAATACGGTTACTGGTGCGGCTGAAAATGTAACAGGCACTTACAAAGTGCTTGTGAGGCGAAAGGGAGCTACAACTGCGCCGTTGGAATTAACAGGTGCGCCAGATGTTGTTATAGCCGGGAGTCAGCTGCAAATTAAAATGGACAATATACTTGCACTTGCCGCTGGTGATTATGACATGGTGATAAAGCATATTGACGGCGCAGTGGAAAGAACAATTGGATTTTCAACCTTAAAAATAAAGCCAACGCTATGATGTATGAAGTAACTGTGCCAGATGTGCCAGCTATTCGTATGGAAGTGGTGGTGCCAAACCGTGAGTTTGATTTTTTTATAGAACAGCCGGTTGCGCCGGTTGTTTTTGAAGTTAATATGGGTGCTGAAAGCAGCGCCGATTTATCATTGATTTTTCAAACATCTTTACTATGACATTAGAACAAAGAATTGTAGCCCTTACAAACAGCATAGGTGCTGTGATTAAACAGGTGCGTATTGATATTGGCAATAAGGCCGCATTGAACACAAATGATAAAACAAATTTGGTTGCGGCAATTAACGAAGTGCTGGCAGCTATTGGTAGTGGCGGTGGCGCTGTTATTGATGATAATGCAGCTGCTAATAGTACAACAGTTGCTTACTCACCCAATAAAATTACTGGCCTTATTGCAACGGCTAAAAGCGAAATATTAGGTGGTGCAGCCAGCGCCTTTGACACATTGGTTGAGTTGCAGAGTGTGCTGCAAAATGATGCCAACGTTGTAGCTAACCTGTTAACAGCAGTTGGTAACCGTGTGCAGTATGATGCAGCGCAGAGCCTTACTGAGCCACAGAAATTAACCGCCTGCACCAACATTGGTGTGGGCAATTACGACAGAGATTTTGTTGCAGACTTTAATACCGCTTTAGCTTAATGACATTAGAGCAACGCATAACAGCTTTGGCACAGGCAATTGCCGGTGTAGTTAAATTAAAAGCAGATGTACCCACACGTAAATCTGCTTTAATAATGGAAACGGATTTTTATAACGTTACCAGTCCGTTTGCGCAGGGTTTAACAGGTGCAGCTATTAGTGCTGGTACCTTGGCTGCGGTGGCCGGTACTAAAGAGCATCCCGGTATTGTTTATTTGAGAGACAGCACCACTGCTAACGGTGGCTATAGAATCAGTACCGCTGCCAATGCTATTTTGCTGGGTGGTGGAGAAAAAAGCGTTATTTCTTTTCAGGTAAAATCGGCACGTACTACAGCTAACAGCTGGTTGGCATTTTGCGACAACAGCACAAATGCACAGCCTGTTGATGGCGCTTATTTATACACGGTGGGCAACGGCACTAATGCCACTATAAGTGCAAGGTGCCGCAATAACAATGCTGAAACAATTGCGGCCACAACTTTTACGGCATCTTTAAATACCTGGTATACCGCAATAGTGGAAGTGAATGCGAATGCTACAGCAGTTGATTTTAGTATATATAGTGCAGCGGATGTGCTTTTGTTTAGTGAAAGCATAGCCACTAACATACCTGTCACAACAGGGAGAGAAACAGGATGGGGTGTGCAGTCGAATGAGAGTAGTACAGATGCTGCCGCAGATATTTTGTGGGTTGATTATATGCGCTTTGAAATTAACAGGGCGCTGGTAAGATAAATTTTCTTTTAGCAGTTAGTTTTGGTAAAAACGGCCTGTGTTTATACACGGGCTTCTTTTAAAAGCTTATTAATGGCCATAAAAATGCCATTACCTTATTAGGAAGGCTCTGACCCCTGCATAAATTAAAAGTGCATACACACTACGGCAATGGCAAATGCCTTTGAGTGTGTATGCACTTTTTTATTTTGTCAGAGGACGCAAATTTAAAACAAACAATAGGATGAAACAAACAGAAATGAAAACGCCGATTACTTATTACGGCGGTAAACAACAGATGAGTAAGATTATTATTCCATTAATACCGGAACACCACATTTACAGTGAAGCGTTTTTTGGTGGTGGTGCTATCTTCTTTGCTAAAGAGCCAAGCAAGGTTGAATTTATAAACGATGCCAATGGCCAGATAGTTAACTTTTATAAAGTTATTAAGCGGCAGTTTGCAGCGTTAAAGGATGAAGTTGATTGTACGCTGCATAGTGAATTGCAGCACCAGCAGGCCAAAGAAATTTACTTTAAAGGCGCAGATGAAAATGCAGTAGTGAAGGCATGGGCTGTTTGGATGCTTAGCCAACAAAGTTTTTACAGCATTTTTGGCAATAGCTGGAAATGTGCTAAAGACCGTAATATGGCTAAAACAATACAGTCTAAGAAAGAACAGTTTGATGAGCGTTATGTAAAACGCCTTGAAGCCACAAGTATATTTTGCCGGGATGCGCTGGATGTGATTGTTAAGACTGACAGAGTTGATGCCTTTCATTACATTGACCCACCTTATTTTAATTCAGACATGGGGCATTACGGCGGCTACACAGCGGATGATTTTGAAAAGTTGTTACAAGTATGCAGCCAGTTGAAAGGTAAATTTATGCTTAGTAGCTACCCCAGCGACCTTTTGTATAAATATGCTCATAAGCATGGCTGGAAGGTTAAAGAATACAACCTAAACCGGCCAGCTGGAAAAGGCAGAAAGGTTGAGGTATTAACCATGAACTATTAGAAATTAAAACGGGTTTAAAGGTGGTAAAAGTAGCCTTTAAACCCGTTTTTTGATGCGCTTTAAAAATGTTCCGTTTTGTTTTAAAAATTGTTCCGTTGTATTTTTGCGCTTATATTTATAAGTTTCGTCTTTTAAATTGTTTGATACTGCTGTAAGCACATCGCTCTCGTTCATTGAAAAAGTTACAACGGGGCTATATGTTTTATCCCGGCC
>JAGVCC010000019.1 GCA_020059395.1 Chitinophagales bacterium
TGCGTCGCCAACTTTTTTATCATGTGTGGCTGCATCGCCGCTCATCAATGCATCAAATGCGCCTTCGCATAACACTGCTTTCAATTCAATTTCTTTTCCAGCAACAATGGCTCTTCTTTTTACTAAATCACTTGTTGGTTCAAGTGTGGTCGACAGTGTTGCAATTACGCCAATGCGCTTACCAGTTTGTACGGCTTTATCTGCCATGGGCTGGTCTACCCGTAACACCGGCACACCGGTTAATGTTGCCGCCGTTTCCACCGCAGCGCCAATGGATGAACAGGTGAATAAAATATAATCTGCTCCGGCTTCTTCTGCAGATGCTGCGTAGTTCACCACTCTCTTACTTGTTGATGCCGTTAACTCACCGCAGGCAATGGTATTTTTTATCAGGCTGTCGTCAACAATATTGAAAACTTTTACGCCGGGTAAATATTTACTGCACAGTTCGGCAAATACCGGAACTAATGTGGCCGATGTGTGAACGAGTCCTAATGTTTTTTGTGACATATCGTTTATTATGTGTTTTTATTTTTTGTTACCAGCTTCAGTTTTCCATGGCATCATCGTTGCGTCGCACTCTTTAGGATTCTGTTCTTTATTCAGCAATTTAACCGCAGCGAACGTCAAGGCTTTGCGCCCTTTACGGTTAAAAAAATCCAAAATAATCTTCTCCCCCCACTTGCCCACCTTTAAAATTTACTTCCAGTCCGTCAACATTTTTATTACTTGAATACGCTTTACATAATGGTGCGCCACTTACAACAGGCACTATCATTTCCACTGCATCAATCTCCATGGCTCTTGCAGCGTAGCTGCTGGTATCGCCACCGGCTATCACTACTCTTTTCAACTTAATCATTGAACAAACAGTTTTTGCAATGTGTCCAAGAGTGCTTCCAAGCAAATACGCAGACTCTGATTGTTCTATACCACTTATATTACCTGTATGTACAACTACGTTTTGATTTTGTTTCAAAGCAGTTATAATACTTGTAACATCTGTCTGCATTGAAAATCCATGCCCTGCCTCACCTTCAAATATTTTCATTTCCAAAGGCACTTCAATAAAACCATTTGCAACAGCATATTCAATTTGCTTTTTTGTTACCGGCGAACAACTGCCGGATAGAACCAGCAAAGGATTTGCTTTTTCAATTTTGGACCATGCTGTTTTTTGTTGTAATAAACCTTTTTCATTCCAGTAATTGCCCAATGCTGCTTCAATGCCGGAGCCGCCAACAGAAAACTGTGTGTTATTATTTAATCCATCCACCCACTCTCCAATTTTTAATAACTGTGATTCATACAGGGCATCTATTAATATCACTTCTTCATCGGCTTCTATTGCACTGCTCCATTCCGCAACCGGTTTATCTAATTGCAATATATTTATCAACCCGAATTTTTTAGTGGTTTGTTTACCCAAATGCAAACGCAAATCACTTTCATCAGCAGGAGTAATAGGGTGTTTGCTCATGCTGGGATGCCTGTCCAGCCGGTAAATTTTTCCGTTGCTGCCAATACCCATTCTTGCAAACAAATTTCCGTACAAACAATATCGTCCCAATGAAGGTGAACCACCTAAGACCGGTATAATTTTATTTTTAAAAACAGTCGTACCGCAATCAATGGCTTTACCAATACTGCCAACAGTTGGTGACGAATCAAACGTAGAGCAAACTTTATAATGAACATGCTCTGCGCCGTTTGCTTTCATTTGTTCAAATGCTGGCAATAATAGTTGCTCCATTTCTTCCGGTGGCAATGCCCTTGTTTTTCCTGCAACACCATAGGCATCCAAGTTTGGAAATGATTTTAATTGTTCAGCCGTTGGCGGTTCAGTAAACAAAACAGCTTTAGCTCCTGCACGGGTAATAAATTCCAGTGCATCGGTGCTACCGGTGAAATCGTCTCCGTAATATGCTAATAATATCTTCGTCATTTTTTTGATGGAACACTGATGACACTGATTGAACGGATAAGAACTGATTCATCTGCGTTAATCAGCTAAATCAGTTTTATCTGTGTTCTATTTCTTTCCAAATTTTTTTACTGATTCGCCAAACTCTTTATATTCCTTCGCCACTTCTTCCAAACTCAATCCATCCACTGCTGCTTTCCAGGCCTGCTGCAATGCGGTTACACCTGCTGCGGCTCCCATTGGGTGCGCCATTATGCCACCGCCTGCCATGTATAATAAATCAACAGTCTTTGTTCGTCTATATGTTTCAAAAGCCTGTCCGCCCCACTGACCGGATGATACCACCGGCAACACTGTTTTATGATTGTACATTGGCGACAAACAGGCTTCAATCGAGTTAACAACACTATCATCACTTTCCCAGAATTTATTTTGAATACCATTCACATGCAATTGGTCAACACCTGCCAGCCGCCATATTTTTTGATAGGCTTTGAAATCTATTCCCAGTAAGGGATGTCTTGTTAACATACCCCAGCCGTTGCGATGTGCATGAATGGCCAGTTGCTTTTGGTCGCATATTTTTTTTGTACCGGCTAAA
>JAGVCC010000061.1 GCA_020059395.1 Chitinophagales bacterium
CAACCTACAACGAATTACTACATTTAAGCAACAAATAAAGCCGGTATGATAATAATTGGATACTCTGGGCATGGTTTTGTGGTATGCGGCATCATAAAGGCAGCAGGTAATGTTATTGCAGGCTACTGCGATAGCGAAGAGAAAGCCTACAACCCTTTTGCATTAAATTATTTTGGCACAGAGGATACCGAAGCAGCATTTGCTGCATTTAAACAGTACGGTGTTTTTATTTCTATTGGTGATAATGTAATAAGGCAAAAAGTACACAACAAATTACTGCAACAAAATATACTGGCTGGTAATGCTGTACACCCCGCTGCTGTTATTGATGCCACCGCCACTGTTGCTGCTAATGGTGTAATGATTGCGGCTGGTGCATTAATAAATCCGCTTGCAGCAATACACACTGGTGCCATTTGCAATACCGGCTGCATTATTGAGCATGAGTGTGCAGTTGGCAATTTTGCTCATATTGGACCTGGCGCCGTTTTATGCGGCAACGTAAAAGTAGGCACTGCAAGTTTTGTAGGTGCTGGAGCTGTAATTAAGCAGGGCATTATTATTGGTAACAATGTAACAATTGGGGCTGGAGCAGTGGTGGTAAAAAATGTGCCTGACAATACAACTGTTGTGGGTGTGCCTGCAAAGTAGTTTTTATTTAACAATGAAAACCTGCACCCTTGCATTTGCTGCCAAAGCCGCATGATTTCTACCAGTATTTAAAGGCCTTGCTGTTCCAAAACTTTCCTGTGCAATTATACGTGCTGCATCAATATTTCTTGTGCGTAAATATTTGTACACCACTGCTGACCTGTCATTTGCAAGCTGTGTACAAAATGCCGGCGTCCCTTCTGTTTTAAAAGCATGCCCTTCAATCTTTATTTTATAATTACTGCCTTGCTTTAAAATAGAGATAAGGCTGTCCATCACATTATATGTAAAGGCAGAAAGATAAGCATGTGTGGGTTGAAATGGAATGATGATGGCGTTACTGTCGGGGCAACCTTTATTATCTGCATAACCAAAAGTATCCGGGCAGGTATCATCTTCATTTAAAATACCATCTTCATCTCTGTCTGCAATTACTGGTGGTGGTGGCGGCGGAAAATTAAGCACCAGCTCTGCCCTGAAATACTGGCTCCGGTTGTTTTTATCAACTATGCTGTGGGCAGATTGTTTTGCACCCATGCCCGTTGCAAAAACAATACGTTCATCCTGCACACCTCTGCCTAAAATATATTTTTTTACAAATAATGCCCGGTCTTCGCTCAGCCATTTGCAAACACTGTCGCTGCCTTCATCTGCCTGCGCAAAGCCTTTTATGGTAAGCGTAATTTTATCGTTTTTTAACAGCAGGTTTACCACACTGTCAATTACCTCATAAGTAAACGCATGAAATAAAGCAGATTGTTTGTACTGGAAAGGAATAAGTACTACCGCAGAGTCTTTGTAAACGGCTGCCGTATCATTTACAGTTTTGCTATTTGCTGTGGCTACCACACAAAAACAGCAGGCTGCCAATAACTGGTATAGTTTATTTCTCATGTGGGATATACTGATTTTGTAAACGCATATACCCCTGCAATTATGATACCGTTAAAAGTTAAAGTTGTAAAACACTTTATTTTTTACCGAAAAATTCCTCCACTTTTTTAAACCTGTAATTAAAAATGTGCTGCAACATTTTTTTTACAAATAAGCCGTGGGCAATATCTCCCAAAAACCAAAGCGGCAATTTATAGTGCACAATATCCGTCATCTCCACACCGCCGGCCACCTCTTTAAAATGGTGTTGATGATGCCACAGACTGTATGGCCCAAATCGCTGTTCATCCACAAAATATTTTTGATCTTCCACGTGGGTTATTTCAGTCATCCAGTACATGGGTATGCCCAACACAGGGCTTACTGTATATTCAATAATCTGGCCTGCATACATTTTTGTACCGTGATGTTTTGAAATGATTTTAAACCCTAAATTATCTGGCGTAATACTTTGCAGGTTAGCTGGGCTGCCAAAAAAATCCCAGGCCTGGCTTAATGATACCGGAATAGTTTGTACAGTTTTAAGGGAATAGACTTTGCTCATTGCATAACTTATTTAAAAGCTAAACAACAATAACAATAAAAAGTTGTGAACTTAATGTTTTGTTATAGCATCTTAAAAACATGATAACACTTAAAACACCAGTTTTTCAATACGTTATTTTACATAACAAAAAGCCTGTAATAAGTATCGTTGTCAATCTTATTACAGGCTTTTCAGTAACATCCGCCTGATATTTAAAATGTAATTACCAGCAGTATTTTCCCTCGTTTATCATCTTATCAGCAATTCTTCTTCTGGCATCTTTACTGTTAAAAGGTTCTGTTTTTGTAAAACGTTTTAAGCCCAGCAGCATCATGCGCTGTTCGTCTCCGCTTGCAAAGGCATTAATAGCTTCTTTACCTGCTTTATTTACTTTGTCAATGGCATCATTTAAATAACAGCGCAGCATATCTGTTTGCAGTGCAGCAGCAGCTTCACCCTGTTTATCTGCCAGTTTCATCACACGCAGTAAAGTGCTTTCCGCTTCAAATGTTTCAATGGCCATATCTGCAATGTTCATAATAATTTCCTGCTCATCGCTCAGCTTCACCATTAATTTTTGCACGGCTGCACCTGCCACCATTAAAATACTTTTCTTCATGTTTACAATGGCTTTGCGTTCTTTAGCAAAAGCACTGTCATCATCGCTGCCAAAATCGGGTATGCTCATCAGCTCTTTACTTACGGCCATGGCTGGCCCCATTAAATCAAGCTTGCCTTTCATGGCTCTTTTCAAAATCATATCCACACTCAGCAGGCGGTTAATTTCGTTGGTGCCTTCGTAAATACGGTTAATACGGCTGTCTCTGTATCCACGGCTGGCAGCATACTCATCACTAAAACCATTGCCGCCATGTATTTGCACACCTTCATCCACCACATAATCCAACACCTCACTGCCGTGTACTTTTAATATAGCGCACTCCACAGCGTATTCTTCTGCAGCACCCAATAATGCTTCGTTAAATGGTTTGCCTGCGGCCTGCATTGCTGTTTCTTTATCATCCACCCATTTGCTGGTGCGGTACAATGCGCTTTCGCCTGCATAAATGCGTATGGCCATTTCGGCCAGCTTATATTTTATAGCACCAAAATTTGCAATAGGTGTTTGAAACTGCTCCCTTGTTTTTGCATAATTAACAGTATCCGTAACCGACATTTTTGCACCACCCAATGCAGCGGCACATAATTTTAAGCGGCCTATATTTAAAATGTTAAAGGCAATGATGTGGCCTTTTCCAATTTCGCCCAGTACATTTTCAACCGGCACTTTACAATCCTGAAAATA
>JAGVCC010000010.1 GCA_020059395.1 Chitinophagales bacterium
ATGGGGGCTGACTGCTTTCTATCATCATTTGTAGTTAATTAAACATTAGTAATTCTAATCGGCTTTTGTGGGTTAAATTCCCCCACTTCGCCAAGCCGTAACCGTTGTGCGTCAGGCTACCAGCATTACAGTTTGATACCTAACTCTTTTTCAAAGTTTTCCTCTTTAACCCAATCGCCATTACCTAATTTTATTCCACATGGGTAAAAGCCAGGAATACCTTTCATGTGCCTTTTAATATTTTCAGCATTTACTAAAACCATTTCCTCTACTGTGCTGCTAATCATTGCAGACATTCCGCCAGTTACCATATGTCCACATCTTTTACCTTGTCCTTTACTTTTATTAGTTGAGCCAACTACCATTGAAAAATATTGCCTGTTTCTAAACTTTTTTAGAGGCAGGTGTTTTTCATTATCTTTCTTAATGTTATTATACCAATACTTGCAACTGCCAGAACAGAACTTTTTACGAATATTAATTACATCTTTATCGCAGTGTGGGCATTTCTTAAACTCACCGCCCGAACGCACAACAGGGTGTTTTGCAAAAGCAGGGCTTGAAGTTGTTATTTCATCCATTGTAATTCTATTTTACTTTTAGTTATTAATCCGAACATTTGTTTTTCAAAGCCCTGCCTTCGCAAAGCCCTGTTCGTTATTTTTCCATTACAATTGTAAACTTCAATTGCGTAGCCAGGTTAAATTCTAAGCATGCGCCACTAGAGCTGCGCCAGTCTTTCAGCAGCAGTATTGTATCGCATTCTAGTAGTGCTGTTAAGCACTTACGCATGGCTATATACCAATCCTCGTTTGGGTTACCTACTATGGTTACCGGGTTATACACCTCGTAGCCTTTGGCTTTCATTTCGTCCTCAGCTTTGGCAAACTTTTGCTTTACGGCGGCTGGTGGCAATCCTGTTACTTTGCCGGCTATGTATATCTTTTTATTCATTATTGTTTTTTGTATAAAATTCGTTACTCATAATTCGTTGGTGCGCATACTCTATTAGCTTAGTGTATAGGCCAATATTTTTTAAGTCTTTTATAAATTTTTTGTAGCTCATTCCAATCTCTAATACATCTTCAGTAAACAAATCGTTAAGCTCTATCAATTCGCCAGTTTCACGGTAATACATCGGTTGGCTTAGCTTTGCCAAAATCTCGTCTCTTAACTGCCTTTTTTTTGCTTTAATATAAGCCTCTAAATCATGCAAGCTGCATTGTATTGCCTTCATGCGCTCTTCTAGTGGCAGCGTATGCAAACCTTGTAAAAAAGTACCTACTGTGCTATCATGGTTAAACCAGCTTTGTAGTGTGTTACTCATAATCGCTATTTAAACAGGTTGTTAAATGGGTTTAAACTTTTTTTATTTACCACCAAGCTTTGGCTATTGCGGTAGAATTGCAGCGTATTGTTGTCGTAGGTAATCATTATACCATTAGCATACTGTTCTACTCGTTTTACTACTCCTATGTTTACCACATCGTCGCCAGGGTTAATGTCAATTATTTGTTTTGTTTGCATGGTTGCTATTTATTATTGTTAAATACTCTTTTGTACAACTATCTATCTTATCTGTAATATGGTGGCTTATGTCGATTAATGATTGTATGCGCCTTTGGCTGCTTATTACAGTGGTATGGTCTTGGTTAATGTCGCTTGCTATTTCTACAAGCGATAGGTGTAACAACTCTCTGCACAAATAGCAGTACACCTGCCTAGCTTCTTTAATGGCTGTTTTCCTTGTTTTGTAAAATATCTGCTTTTCGCTTACGCCAAACACATCGCAAACTATATCTTTTAGTACATGCTTGCTGCCATTGTTTACTGTACGACTGGCGCTATACACCCTGATATACACTGGCGTTCCTATAAGTGCTTCTATTGCCTTGGCGCATTTGTCTAATTCTAGCTGCACAACAGGCATCGTATTTATTTTTAAGTAGCTCATGGCTGTACTTTTAATTTTTTGTAAGTAATTTTTAACCCAAAATAGCGGCGCAGTTTTATAGCGGCTTTGCTTGGCAGTAGATCTACACTAGTAATATCTTGCCAGCGTACATCGGTTACGGGTACGGTACCCGCTTTGCGCACTTGGTTGGTTATAACTATTCTTGCCCATTTGCTGCCGTCCTTTGCCTTTAGGCACTCAACAAACTCACCTGGTGCATGGGTGCTGCTATGCACTATTCGTTTGCGGCTAAACCATTGGTAATACCATCGTCTAATTTTGTTTTTTAACTTTTTCACTTACTGATTTTTTAATTTGTTATACAATTTTTTACCGTAGCGCTTCATAGCGCCGTCTTCCCATATTACAAAGGTTTTACCACCACCGTACCTACTTGCCGGAAAAGCCATAAACCTATCTACAAACACTTTGATGTTGGCGTAGTAGCGTAAACTTTCAGCTGCTATGCCTTTGGGCCGCTTACCATCTACCCAGCTTATATATATAAATATTTTACGCCGCTTGCCCATTACAAACTCTTTTTTAAGAGCCGCCCATTCGTTTACTGTAAATTCGCTAGCTTGTACGCTGTCAAACAGTATTACTTTTTTACTTTTGCGCTTGGTTAGCAACTTTCGAACATCGTCGTAGCTACCGCCGTCGCTCACTTCCATTACATTACCCAATCGCTCCATTAGGTTTTGGCGCACTAGGGCATCACGTAGGCTTTTGCCGTGGCCCTCTTCCCAACTTATATAAGTAGCACCACACCCTAGTGCTGTGCAGAGCTGAGCCATCAGCTCTAGCACCAGGTTGGTTTTTCCATTTCCACTATCGCCATATACCAGCATATCAAAGCAGTCTTCTATATCGCCAAAACTTGCTATAAATTCGGGTGTTAACCCTTCCACTACTTTATACTTTTTTGCAAGTATTTTATCTAAACTCAATAGTTTTGGCATCGCCGTTTTTGTTTTTATAATGTATTGAATATTAATAGTTTAAACAGTATTTACACCCTTTTAAAAAACGCTGAAAAAGCCCTTTTTTAAGCAAAAAACCAAAAGCGGTTTCTTTTGTCGTTTTTACATAACTATTTAATAATCAACGAGTAATATTTTTTAATGTTATTTTAACTGCACTTTTATGGCGTTTAAACGGCGGTTTGGGTGCATTTTTTGGCTTGTATGGGTGTTTTGGGTGCATTATATTTGACTAAAGTTTAAATTAATGTTACGGTACTGGCCATCTTCTTGCTTTACCCACACACGCATATACAGCTTAGTTTTGTCAATATCCTGCGCTTTGGTCATTATCTCACAGGCTTGCTGAAAGTGCTTGTTTTTTATCTTATCCTTATAGCGCAATAACTGAAATACTTTGCCCGTATCAATCATGCCTTTATTATTGCTAAAGGCTTTTGTTACCAGTTCCTTAATTAATATGTTTGCTTCAGTTAGGCTGCCATCTAGGTAAGTATTTAAGCACTGTAGGGCTTCCGTCATCATTGCGTTATTCCACTTTACTATGTCGTTCATATTGGCTTCAACTTTAACTGAACGGTCAAAGTTGTAAAAGGTAAAATTACCTTTGCCAAAGCTTTTTTCTTTGTCGTTTTGTACTTTGTACTCATTGGCTATTTTGCGTTTTACTTCGTCAATAGCGTAGTACATCATTGTGTGTAAGTTTTCTAATGCAGCCTCGGCTTCAAGAGCGGCTTCATATATCTTTTTTGCCGTTTTTTCCTTGAGCTTATCACTTCCAGGCACAAACTTGTAAGGCACTGTGTCGCCGGCTGCGTTGGTCCACGTTTCGTTTTTTGTGGAGAAAAATTGAGGATTCATTTTTATTCTATTTTTGGGTTTAAAAAAATTTAGGTTTATTAAATGGGCATTCATTTGCTCTAGGCTTACTGTACCACTTTAGTACGTTGCTGCGCCACTCTTTTTTAGCTAAATAATATACCAGGGTACGCCACAGTAGCCATAGTGCTAGCAGTATTGCTAGTACTACCAAGTTTTGTAATAACTCATGCATAATGTTGATTTATTTGATTGCTCAATTGCATTAGCTGCACACCGTAGTACTCGGTGTAAGTAGCTATATACTTTATATAATAATCTTGCATAGCTAGTGCATGTGTAGCTTTTACCTTAGTTACATATTGCTTTTGGTATACTAGCATCTTGCGCTTTACTTGCATAATAAACTCATGCAGCACGGCAAATAGTAGTTTATCTTCGGGCTCGTACATACCTAAGCCTATGCGCTCCTCTACGTCGTACACCAGCGCTTCGCAAAAACTATACTCTAACCTTAATTTTAAATCTTGTTTCATTGCTTGTTATTGTTTTAAGTACTTCAGTGGGTTTGGTCTCTACTGCCATTGCGTGTGGGCAATGCAGGTCATGGTACAATTGTAGGAGCGTTTGAGGCTTACACTCTTGCAAGCTGCGTTTAAAGCTTAACCAGCTTTCATCGTAGAGTAGCCATTGGTTTTTGAACCAGCTCCAGTACATTCCGCTATGTTGTAGTTTGGTTCTATAATCGGCATTGGTAGCCATATACCAATGGGTGTAGGCAATGCCTGTATCAAACTGGTACTGGCAGTACTCCTGCTCCGTCCATCCTAGTAGGTCACACACTTGCTGCATTGCGGTAGCATTGCGTTGTAGCCACTCCTGTTTAAATGTTACTTTACTCATTGCTTATCTTTTTGGCATGTTGTACATTATTCTAAATAGCTGCTCCGTGAGCGATTGTTGTTTTTTATCGGCATACACTAGTGCTGGCTCTAGGTAGTCTTTTAACTCTCCATAGTTATCGGCTATGTTGGTAAGCAATTGTGCCAGTCCATCTTCTATATTATGTAGTTTAAAAAATGGCTTAAAGTCGGTGTACTTATTTATTTCGCTAAGCATTATGGTACCGGCTTTAAAGCGGCGGGCAAATTGAGGCACTGCATCTATACTATTGCGGCGTAGCTTTTGCAATTTGTGCAATAGTTGATCTGTGCCAATTATAGCAATAGAGCAGTATGGTATCACTTTATCATAAAGAGCCTTTAGCATATTTAATAGTGGCATTTTTGTGTTCTCGCCTTCATCAAATATTACTAGTGGTACTACGTTGTAGTTGAGGTTTATATTGATAAGCTTATCTATTATCATATCCACTTTTACCTTACTGGTGGCACGGGTGCCGTTGTTGAAGTCTACACTTAGTTTATCGCCAAGCTCGTTTATAACATCATTTAAACGGTACAAACTGCTGATGGTAATGCGGTAAGTATATTGTGGATTTTTCTTTATAAATGCATCAATAAAGTTGGTTTTACCTGCACCAGTGCTACCTATTATCATAGTTGCTTTGTTTACAGTTTTAGCTACTTCTAGCGCATTTATCCCTTCCAAAAATTGCGGTGTAGCAATGTTTTTCCAGTACTGCTTGGTGAACTTGCAGCCGCACCATTCTGCTAGTTTTATAAACCACTTATCACCAATGGGCGTATCTTTACCTTGTACTTTTGTGGTAAATTTACCGTGAAACATAGCGCTTAGGTAGCCGGCATTTACACCGCTTTGCTTGGCAGCTTCATTTTGGCTCATACCGTTATCGGTCATGTACTTTTGCGCTGCTTCAGTTATTAGTTTTTTGCTTTCTTGTAACATATTTTTGTTTTTAAAATGTTAGTCTAAATATTCGTTTATGTTTGTTTGTTCTTGTAGGTATAATGCTTGCATTTGCTGCCAATTGTCGCCTGCTTTTTTCGCTTCTTTTGCTTTCGTTTTTTCTATTGATTTTTGCACGTTTTTAAGGCCCTTTGCATCTTGTAGCTTTTCTTTTTGCTGCCCTTTGTAGGTAAACATTAGCTTCAATGCTGCCTCATCCTGGTCGTCTAGGTTTAGCGGTGTATTGGCTATTACCTGCTGTACTATCGCATCTTCATCAATGTACTTTTGTAGTATCTCTTCTTTACGGTCTTTATTGTAGGCGTCTATTTGCGCACGGTAAGCCAGCTGCTCCGGTGTGGTGTTTTTATAGCCCATACCTACCTTTAATTTATTATGCAGTAGAAACTTTTGCTTGCCATCTTCAGTTATGGCTACTACTTGGCTAAAGTCGTTAGCATCGTACACCAGTTTAAATTTGGTGCTAAATTGCAGCGCTCTAAATTCGGGTTCAAAGCTGTCAAAAGTCATTTTTTGCCCATCAAGTGTAGCTATTAATCCTGGTCCCGTTATGCTGTTAAGCTCTTTGTGCAGTTGCCCGTGTATCATTAGCGCATCTGCATCGGGTATTGCCACTTTATCGTCGGCAGGCATTAATTGCCATTGCGCCATATAAGTAGGTACTTTTGCGGCACGTTCTTTTTGCATAAATGCTTCAATCTGTGCTACCACACCTTCCTTGGTTGGAAAGTTGGTTTTTATCTTATCTAAAAACTCTGTGTTAGGCTGGTTGCCTTTTTTAGCGGTTATATTAAATCCGCTCCAGTTAAATTGCAGCTGACAATACTTTTTATTTAAGTACTTAAAGTAAGGCTCTACTACTTTACTCTTGGCATTGCCTACAGCTGCCGGTGTGTACAAGTGCGATATGGCATTGTAAAAAGGCGTTAACGACTTTAAGCCATATCTATCACTTTGCAGCTGCCAAGGGCGGTGCATAGCACCTGTTAGCTCTTGTATATGAAGCAATGTATTGCGCAATGCCATACGTATAAGGTCTGTATTTTCTCGCTCACCTATGGCATAGCCTACAGGGTAGTTATTCATTACGTCCAGCACTACTACCATTACTAAGCGGTTGTTATACGTGCTACCATCTTGGTACAACAGCTCCACTGTCCAGCCGTCCATTGTTAAGTAATGTAATGGGTACTGAGGGCGCTCACGTTGCACCTGCATAGCCACTTTATTATTATAAGCTCTAGCACCTTGGCGGCCTGGCATTAAGGTAGTCATATTTTCGTTAAGCCTCAGCTTCACTAAACTTGCGCTAATGGTTGCCCATCCATTTTTTTCAAAAATCTTTTTAGCCATATCGGCTATTTGCACCGCATCTAAGTTCATGTGCAAGCGGCTTAATTTATTTATCACTGCCATTTGCTTCAGCTCCAAGTCGGCATCAAAGCCTGCTTCGGTTTTTCCTATTTTGGCACTTAGTTTGTTACCAAATCGCCAGTCTATAAGGCTGTCGTATCGGTCGTTACCTGCGGCTGCTTTCCAGTTGCGCACCTGTTCGGTAAGGTTGCGGTAGCTAGCTGGTAGGTCTATACTGTCAGCTACTATTACTTCCATTACTAGCTTCCAAAATGTTTCCAAACTAATTTTGAGTTGCTTTTTTATAAAAGCCTTATCGTCTTTAAGCTTTAGCAGCACATTAAGCCAGCTGGCAGCTATTGTGTACTTAGTTATATGCTCAGGCGGTAATTGCTTACCTCCGCCATAGCGGTAATCTCTATAATACTGCTCAGCCTTAGCATCCAATGTAAGAAGGGAGCGTATAGGCTGCTTAGCCACATACTCGTAAGGGCAACCCCAACGTACCTTCAACTGCTCCTGGTGCTTTTCGCTTATAGTATCGTAAGCCACCAAGCTTATGCGGTTATCTCTTGGGTGTTGGCAAAACTCTAAGCGCTTATTGCCTGCGCTTTTTTGGTTACGATAATAACCTAAACTTATGCCAGCCTCGTCTAAAGCATATTCAAATACCCAGCAACGGTTGGCTATGGCTTCAAAAGGTCTATTTTTAATAGGACCAGCTATTGTATTATGTAAGTGCATTGTCATTAGCTAGCTTTTTTTTCGTTAAATGGTACAAGCCTGTTTACCTCGGCTACTAATCTATCTACACCTTCAGTCATTTCCATATAGCTCTCAAATATGCCTTCATGCTCTCTGTCTCCTCTAATCACCATGTAAACATACCGTGCAGACACCCCCCACATATCAGCCACTTTTGCCACCGAAAGCGCACGTTGGTTATCTTTTCCGCTGTTTAAATTAAATTTTTCTGTACCTTGCATTTGTTCCTTATTAAAGAACAAAGATAATATGAAATAATTTGGAAATCCAAATTATTTCGTAATTATTTTATTAACAACTGTGGATAAATATGAGTAATTTACGAAATAATTTCATTTTTTTAAGAAACAAAAAAGGCTTAAAGCAGTATCAGATAAGCGTTTCATTAGGTTTTAGCTCTAGTGCATGGAATAATTATGAAACAGGAAAATCCACACCAAATATTTCAGATTTACAAAAAATTTCGGATTTTTTTGGTGTTACGATGGGTGATTTACTAGATAAAGATTTATCAACAGGTGACCTAAATTCAAATTTTGCACCAAACAAAAACACAAAAAAAAGTGACCTAAACAGTGACCTAATAGGTAACCTAAACGCCAAAAAAGGCTATAATTTAGAAAATACAGATACTACTTTAGTAGTAGAGGAGCCACATTTTGAGTACAACAAAACAGTAGAACCAAAACCCACAGAAATGGCGTATTTAGGCTTTAAATTGGCTGTAATAGAAGAAAAGGTTAATGAGTTAACTCAATTGGTTAGGGAGTTAACCGCCAATGGTAGTAAATAGTAGCAATTGTACGTTTCGTTTTATTTTCCATAAATTAAAAAAGCGGCTCAAAGCCGCATAAACACTGCATTTTTTGCACTTTTTTATATACTTAAATTAAGACGGGTTGTTTTAGCCCCTATA
>JAGVCC010000363.1 GCA_020059395.1 Chitinophagales bacterium
ACCCATTACAGGAGTGTTGTACCAAACAGCCTGACGTGGAATACCCCGCATTACATGAATACCAAATTTTAAACCGAGTGAATGGATATAATCTGCCAATGGTTTAAATCCCTTGCCACCTGCTGATGAAGGAAACCGGCGCACATCCGGATGCAATCTTCCGTATTCATCCATTTCAAAATAGGGAACTAATGAACCATCAAATTTGTTGGCAAATTGTGGTGGGTTACTTTGTCCACCTCCCGGGGGATGCGGATACCACCAGCAAAAATCTATTACCACATAATTCCAGCCATACTGTTTTAAATTTTTTGCAATGTACGCTGCATTTTCCCTTACTTCTGTTTCCGTAACCGTTGCACCAAATGCATTGTAACTGTTCCAGCCCATGGGAGGTGTGGGAGCTAAGTCTGCTGAGGTTTTTTGGGCAATTGCTAAAAAAACAATCGTTGAAAATAGCAATGACAATCCTGTTTTTATCAAATACATAATAATCCTATTTTATAAGCGGTAAATAAATAGCTTTTCTTGCCCAATCATTATTTCCGGGAATATGATAATTAGGGCTAATTTTTAGAGCAGCCAATCGTCTTGAAATTGTTGCTTTTGATATAAGTGGAGGGAAAATAGCAAGCATTATCAGCAAATTAATGCAGCAATTTCACACAAACTTTTAAACAATGAATGTTTTATTATCCCTGTTTGTTGCTTTATTATTCATTATTTAAGTACAAACGGGCTAAACGATTATTTCCGCCCGGTCAAGTCGCAAACCAACGTCAGATTTTTGCAATAACCGGAATACCTTTTGCGGCACTTTCGTAAACTGCTTCCTGAATTTTGATGTTATTGAGATAATCGCTTCCACTTGTTTCAAATGGCTTTTTGTTCAATAAACAATCCACAAAATGCTGCTGGATAGTATAAACACAATCCCCGGCAAAATTACTTTTTGGGTGATGATATGCATGAATCCTCTCCGGTGAACCTAATGTTTGAATGGTGATATTTCCATTGTTGTATAATCTTATACTTCCATTATTACCCTCAATCAACATTTCCCCAAATGTATATCTTGCGTTTTCGGTTACGGACTCATTATAACGATTAGCATCCCATACAGCCTGAACGCCATTTTCAAATTCAAAATGTATAATACCTGCGTCCTCGCCTTTAATAACCGGATTTAGTTTCCGCAATTTGGCATATACCTCTGTTATTTCACCAAACAAATAACGGAACGTATCAATAAAATGTATACCGGTTTCATAAACGAGCAGCCGTTCCATCTCCCTGAAATAAGGTTGCCGGTTTAAATAAGCTTCATCCCCCCATCCATCCCCCATCCGCATTCTGAAATAAGCCGAAAATATTGTGTCGCCAATTACTTTTTCATCTAATAATTCTTTTATTTCTCTGTACCATGGTTGAAAGCGAAAGTTTTCATGTAACATTAATCGTACACCAGCTTGTTCTGCTTCGTTCACAATCATTACTGCCTCATCATATGTTGGTGCCAATGCTTTTTGCACCATCACATTTATCTTCCGGTGAAATGCCTCTCTGCAAATCTGTAAATGTGTTTCCGGTGGTGTGATGATGTCGATAAAATCGGGTTGTTCTTTATCCAGCATCTCAATTACGGAAGTGTAAACAGATGCAATATGAAATTCATTGGCAATTTCAACTGCTTTATCTTTATTGCTATCGCATAATGCAATTATTTTCACTTCAGGCATTCGGCTCCATGCTTCGTAATGAAAACGGCTGAAGTAACCAGCACCGACGCATACACCTTTTAGCATAGCTTTAATTTGAAATTTTTTTGAGCGGATTCATTTGCAACCAAATAAATACTGCCAGTACATTAAATAAAGCAGCAAGGTAAAAAAATATTGAAGGTGAACCTGCCCAGCTTAACAAATAAGGGAATGCAAATGAAGTAATAAATGCACCCAAATTACCCGCCATATTCATATTACCAGAAACTGCACCTGCTTGCTGCTTACCAATATCTGCACAAAAAGCCCAGGATGGCGGCAACGTCATATCCGCTCCGAAAATAGCAAGGCTTAAAAAAAGTACTGCTGCATTTACATCATTCATAAAAGAACTAATAATTAAACCTAACGCCGATAATGCAAACCCGGTTACGGCAGGCAACCATCTGGATTTTTTGTAGTTGCCCTTTGTATAAATTTTATCCATCCACCAACCACTAAACCAGTTACCTATTGCCCCGGCAATTAATGGTAAGGATGCATACCAGCCTGCTGCAACTGCTTCTAATTGAAATTTTTCTTTGATGTGCGGATATAACCATGTAAGTGCAAAAAAGAAAGTGAAGTTGCTGCAGAAATATTGCAGCATGGCCAGCCACATATTGCGCTGAATAATTATTTTCTTAAATGGCAGCTGCTCACCAATGGCTGTTATTGACTGGCGGTTGGCAATAATAAATTCCTTTTCATTTTCGGCCAACAATGGGTGTTCTTCAGGTTTATCTTTAAATATCAAATACCATAACAATGCAAAAACTACACCTATTGCACCTAATAAATAAAAAGTATTTTGCCATCCCCAATTGGTAATTAAAATAGATAATAAGGGTAATGCAAAAGCAGCACCTAATCTACTGCCTGAAAAATTAATACCTGTTACAATACCTCTTTCTTTTAATGGAATCCAACTCACCACTACCCGGTTAATGGCAGGAAAAGCACCGGCCTCGCCTGCCCCAAACAAAAAACGTATCACAAGCATGGAAATATAATTCCAGGCTTTGGCAGTAAAACCAGTAAACAACGACCACACAATTATTATGGCTGCTAATACTTTTCTTGCACCCCATTTATCTGCCATCATTCCACCCGGTGTTTGAAACAGTGCATACCCCAATGCAAATGCACTCAGCACCCAGCCCATTTGTTCTTTTGATAAATCAAGTGATTTTGCTATGGGGTCTTTGGCTACAGAAATACAAATTCTGTCAACATACAATAATAGTGTTAACAAAAATGTTCCTAAAACAAATATGTAACGTCCTTTTATCAATGAATACTAATTAATCAGTAATTAATGTTTGATATAACTCCGCAAGGGCATTATTATCTCCCACATTTCCAGGAAAAATGATATAAGGTAATCCGGGAAATTTACTTTCTTCACCAGCTATCCAAACAGGTACACCTGGCAAAGCTTGTCCCATTACTGTCGCTCTTTTTATTTTCAATACTTTAGTAGCAATATCGCTGGATGTAATACCACCTTTTGCAATAATAAATTTTGGAGCTACATTTATCAATGATACAATAGCAGTAATAAAAACAGAAACTTTATTACCTATGGCGAGGCTTTCGTTTTCGTTACTACCTGCCTTTAAATCACGGCTCGTATAAATCACAATATCCTTACCACTTGAAATTATTTTTTCAATTTCATTAGCTGTTTGGGCTATTGATATGTTTGAATTTAAAACATCCTCAACATTTATTTCAACTGCCAACAAGTTTTTATTACCGTGCAGTGCCTGTAACTGTTTTGTTGTTTTGGGCACATAGGAACCTACAATAATTAGTCCGCCATTTGCATTTTCAGTTGCTACCAATTCACTTTTGGAGAGAAGAGCTTTTTCTTCCAAACCTGAAATAGCTTTAACAAAGGATGCTGCCGTTCTAAAAAGCATTGGAACACCCGATTGCAGGTAAGCAGTTGTAAATTTTTCCAAGTCACAGTAATCAGCAGCATTTATAATACAAGTAGAACGTTGCGGCATATCTGTAATTTTCTTAGCAAGCATCTCTATTGACTCTTCTCTTAAGGCTGCTATTGAAAAAGAGATAATATCAGTTGATTTAATTCCTCCTTTTGATTTTTCTTCAATCCATTCTTTTAAATCAGAATACGAAAAACCAAAGGCTTTATCTTTTGCAAAAGTGGTTTGAGCTACAGGAATTAACTGCTCGCCTTCTTTTACATAGTGTACATCATTAATTGTATAGCGGCCTCCTTCAAAAAATGCAGGAATAACGGCGGTATAAACATTTTCTATTTGAAGCCCGTCTGTCAATGCTATAATATCATTCGGAAAATGTCCACGGAGGGTACTGTCTCCACGGCTGATTATAATGTATTGCCGTTGGCATCCGGCAAAAGCCGAACGGATATTTACGGCAATTACCTGATGCAAAGCATCAGCTTCCGCCATTATCATACTTCGGCTGTTGGTGAGAATATAAAATAGCGCAGTTCCGTTTTTTATTTCCTGTTTAATTGCAGCCACATCCCAAGTAGTAAGCACAGGAATATTATGTATTGTTTGTGTGCCAGTAGGGTCATCATCTAAAACAATAATAGTTTTGTTAATCTTGTTTAGCTGCCCTCTGATAATTGATTTTAAATCCTCTTGTTTAAAAGATGGTAAAACCTTTATCGTATCATGGTAATTTAATTGCATTATTCTTGTATGGCAATTACTCTGGCCGGGGCACCGTCGCCCTTTAATATTTTTAATGGCAATGCTATTAATTGTACTTCGTTTTTTATTAACGCTTCTGTATTACAGATTCCTTCAACAATGATAATATTACCCCCCAGTAATATTTGATGAATCAATGTAACTTCAACCAAATTATTTACATCAGCAATACTTGGTGGTTCTACTGCAAGCATATTTACCTTCTTTGCAACCAACCATTTTGCGGCAGTTTCACTAATACGGGGCAATCCACTTCTATACATACTGGTTCCGATATATTTATGCCAGCCCGTTTTTACAATTATACTATCGCCTTCGTAAAAACAACCTTCCAGTGCAATAAAATCATTTTCCGTTAATAATTGCTGTGGTTGGTTTATTTCAATGTTTAGTATATGTGCTTTTGAAATAAATCGTTCCACCGGAATTTCATCAATGCGTTCATCGGTCACTTCAAAATGATACGGAGCATCCATATGTGTACCTGCATGAGAATAGATGTGCAGGTTGGTTGCATTCCAGCCATCCTGAATTTTGGTTTTAGCCACTTCAAAACTAAAGCCACTCACCTTGCTTGTGTATGTTGCCGTTAAATCTATTATCACCTTATTTCAATCTATCAATTACAGATTTGGTAATATCAGTTGTACTGCTTTTTCCACCGCAGTCTACACTTATAATCCCTGCTGTCGTACTTTCATTTACCGCCGCAATAATTGCTTTTGCAGCTTCTGCTTCGCCAATATGCTCTAACAAATAAGCAGCAGATAAAAACTGCCCATAAGGGTTGGCAATATTTTTTCCCTGTATATCAGGCGCACTGCCATGTATGGGCTCAAACATAGAAGGGAATTCTCTTTCGGGATTAATATTTCCAGAACC
>JAGVCC010000417.1 GCA_020059395.1 Chitinophagales bacterium
ATCCCGGGATAACAACGCTTTGGATAGGAATAAAATATTTTAAAGCCGCTATGCAGGGATGGATGATAAACAGAAATGTGTCCACACGATAGGATTTCATCGGGAGGCATTTTGCTTTTTTACAAACTTCCATCTGCTTCGTTTTAATCTTCGCAGGTTCCTCCGCCAGCTGGCGGAGGCAGAGGGGGCTTGGGGTTTTTCTTTACCTTTGTTTTATGTTTGATAAATACCAGATTGTTATAGGCCTTGAAGTACATGCCCAACTGCTTACCAAAAGCAAATTATTTTGTGGAGACAGTGCCGCTTTTGGTGCGGCACCCAACACCAACATAAGCCCTATTACACTGGCACACCCTGGCACGCTGCCTAAAATGAATAAAAAGGCAATTGAGTACGCCGTTAAACTGGGCCTGGCACTGCACTGCGATATTGAACAGCATAATTACTTTGCCCGTAAAAATTATTTTTATCCTGATTTACCAAAGGGCTATCAGGTAAGTCAGCACACCACCCCTATTTGTAAAAACGGCTATGTAAAAATTAAAACTGCCGACGGCGAAAAGAACATTTTACTTAACCGCATACACATGGAAGAAGATGCCGGCAAAAGCCTGCATGATGTGGATGAGCATTATACCTGTATTGATTTAAACCGTGCAGGTGTGCCATTGCTTGAAATTGTAACCGAGCCCTGCCTGCACAGCAGCGATGAAGCTTTTGCATACATAACAGAATTAAGAAAACTGGTACGCTGGTTAAATATTTGTGATGGTAATATGGAAGAAGGCAGTATGCGTTGCGATGCCAATATTTCAATCCGTTTAAAAGGTGAAACAAAGCTGGGTACAAGGGTGGAGGTTAAAAACCTGAACAGCATACGCAATGTAAAACGGGCTATTGATGTGGAAGTGGCAAGGCTGATTGAAATAACTGAAGCTGGCAACAGCATTGTGCAGGAAACCCGTAGTTACGATGCGGATAATAACAGCACATTTAGTTTACGCACTAAAGAAGATGCAGATGATTACCGCTATTTTGCCGAGCCTGACCTTACTCCTTTTTTTATAGCCAATGAATTTTTGCAAAAAGTAAAAGAGGCTATTCCTGCTTTGCCGGAAACACTGGAGAAAAAATATCAGGAAGTATTACAATTACCTGCGCAGGATGCACAGGTTATTTGTGCCGACAAAGAAACAGCCGAATATTTTGAGGGCATTATTAAACATACCAACAATTACAAAGCTGCTGCCAACTGGTTATTGGGGCCGGTTAAAAGTAACATTAATCACACCCAAACAGATATAACCCAATTTACTTTGCAACCGGCTGCTATTGCTGAATTAATTCAATTGGTTGATGATGGAAAAGTGAATTTCAGCAACGCCAGCACAAAAATATTTGCGGCATTACTAAATGAGCCTGATAAAGCGCCGCTGCAAATAGCAATAGCGCTTAACCTGATACAGGAAAGCGACAGCGGCTCTTTAGAAGCCTGGGTAGATGAAGTAATTGCTAAAATGCCCGATAAAGTAAAAGAGTACAAAAGCGGTAAAAAAGGATTGGTGGGTTTATTTGCGGGAGAAGTAAAAAAATTAAGTAACGGCAAAGCAGATATGCAGGCGGTAAATAAACTGCTGGCAGAAAAGTTAGGATAAATTTGGGTGGGTCACCCAAATTTATTTGATGACGAAAAAATTAAACAACACCTCACTAACAACTTTTGCCGATACAGCAGCGTATATAAAAGTTTAAAAACAGCCGGAGTACGGCACTATATCATGATAAAACGAATACTATTAAGCACTCTTGTAGCCGGGCTTTTATTTTCATGCAACAATGCAGCCAATGAAAATAAATTCAGCGTAACCGGAAATGTAAAAAATGCAGCAGATCAAAAAGTATATTTAGAAGAGCTGTTCTTTAATAAAAAAGACCCCGAAGTACTGGATACCGCAGAGTTAAAAGAAGGTAAGTTTACATTAACCGGCCTGTCGGCGCAGGAGGGTATTTACCGCATACGTTTAGAAAAAATGAATAATGGCTTTTTATTTATTAATGATGAAAAGCAAATAAATTTTACTGCCGATTTAAATGACGTAAGCCTTACGGGCCCCACTTTTGCTACTCCAGCCAACAGTTCATTAAAAAATTTTATTACTGTTAACGACAGCCTGAGTAAACAGCTGAATGGGTACTACAACCAACTGCAGCAGCTGGAGCAAGCTGGCACAAAAGAAACCGACAGTATTTTTATTGCTACACAAACTGTTTTTAACAGCGCCAAAGAAACAGCGGCTAAGTTTTGTTTAAAATATGCTGACACGGCAAAAAGCCCTACCCTTGCATTGTTTACCGCAACCGCCGCACCTGCAACGCTGGAGCAATTACAAAAGCCTTTACAAAATCTGGCACAGCGTTTTCCGGAAAACAACGCTATTATAGGTTTTACCAACTTTGCCAAGCAGCAGTTAACCATGCAGCAGCAACAGCAGGCACCACAAAACAATAAAATTGCTATAGGTAGTATTGCGCCGGATATTACCATGAACGATGTAAACGACAAACCATTTTCTTTAAGCCAGTTAAAAGGTAAATATGTTTTAGTTGATTTTTGGGCCAGCTGGTGCGGCCCCTGCCGTGGCGAAAACCCTAATGTAGTGGATGCGTACAATCAGTTTAAAAATAAAAATTTTACCGTACTGGGCGTATCGCTTGATAAAGACAAAGCCAGTTGGTTAAAAGCCATTAAAGAGGATGGTTTAAACTGGCCACATATAAGCGATTTAAAATACTGGAGCAGCGCAGCAGTACCCTTGTATGGATTTAACGGCATTCCGTATAATGTTTTAGTTGACCCACAAGGAAAAATAATTGCCACAGAACTACGTGGCCCTGCATTAAGTGCCAAACTAAATGAGGTACTAAAATAAATTATACCATATACCACAGCTGATACATGCATATAAAAATCCCCCGGCAAGCCGGGGGATTTTTATTTAATTTCTATATTTTTTATACTGCTTCGCTGCTCATTTGCTTTTGCACTTTTTTCCTGTCTTCTTCATTTAAAATTACCTTACGCATGCGTATAAAGTTTGGTGTTACTTCAATGCACTCATCCTGCTGAATGTACTCCATACATTCTTCCAGTGTAAGTAATGTTTTAGGTGCTATACGTGTTGCATCGTCACTGCCACTGGCACGGTGGTTGGTTAATTTTTTTCCTTCTGTTGCATTTACCACCAAATCTCCGGGCTTAATGTGCTCGGCAATAATTTGTCCTGCATACACATCCTCGCCTGGGTCAACAAAAAATGTTCCTCTATCCTGTAATTTATCAATAGAATAACCAGTTGTTTTTTCCTGATTTTTGCTCATTAATACGCCGTTGTTTCTGCCAGGTATCGGGCCTTTCCATGGCTTGTATTCTGTAAAGCGGTGTGCCATTACGGCTTCGCCTGTTGTGGCGGTAAGCATTTGTGTACGCAGGCCTATCAAACCACGGCTTGGTATATCAAATTCCAAATGCTGCATTTCGCCTTTTGTTTCCATTATCTGCATTTCACCTTTACGGCGGCTTACCAGGTCAATTACTTTACTGGCAAATTCTTCCGGTACATCCACCACAAGGTTTTCGTATGGCTCACTCTTAACACCATTAATGGTTTTTACAATTACCTGTGGCTGACCCACGGTTAATTCATAACCTTCACGACGCATGGTTTCTATTAAGATCCCCAAGTGTAAAATACCACGGCCATACACCACGAATGCCTCGCCGCCATCACTTTCTTCAACCTTTAATGCCAGATTTTTTTCAGTTTCCTTCATTAATCTGTCACGCAGGTGGCGGCTGGTAACAAACTTACCATCCTTACCATAAAAAGGTGAATTATTAATGCTGAACAACATATTCATAGTAGGCTCATCCACACTTATAACAGGCAAGGCTTCCGGAGTTTCAAAATCTGCAATAGTATCACCGATATTAAAATCTTCAATACCCACTACGGCGCACAAATCACCAGCCTGTACATCGGCTACTTTCTTTTTGCCCATTCCTTCAAATACATACAGTTCTTTTACCCTTGTTTTTCTTTGCGTACCGTCTGTTTGCATTAAAGTAAATGGCATACCTTCTTTAATAAAACCCCGGGCTACTTTACCAATGGCAATACGGCCAAGAAAAGATGAGTAATCCAAAGAGGTAATTTGCATTTGTAAATTACCTTCAGGCACTTTTGGTTCTGGTACATATTTAATAATACCATCCAGTAATGGATTAATATTATCAATTTGGGTTAATGAATCATTAAACCAGCCATTTTTTCCACTGCCATAAAACGTAGGGAATTCAAGCTGCTCTTCAGTTGCATCCAGATTAAAAAATAATTCAAAAACTGCGTCATGCACTTCATCAGGACGGCAGTTAGGTTTATCAACTTTATTAATTACAACAATTGGTTTTAAACCAAGCGCCAATGCTTTTTGCAGTACAAAACGAGTTTGCGGCATAGGGCCTTCAAAAGCATCCACTAACAGAATAACACCGTCTGCCATTTTAAGTACACGTTCCACTTCCCCGCCAAAGTCGGCGTGACCAGGGGTGTCAATTACGTTAATTTTTACATCTTTATATATAACAGATGCATTTTTACTAAAAATGGTGATACCCCGTTCCCTTTCAAGATCGTTGCTGTCCATTATCAACTCACCTGTTTCCTGGTTATCACGAAACACCTTGGTGGTATGTAAAATTTTGTCAACAAGGGTAGTTTTACCGTGGTCAACGTGTGCTATAATAGCAATATTACGAATGTTCATAGTTCTGTTTCAGGCTGTTACAATAAAATATTGCACAGCATATTTTTTTGAAGCCGCAAAGGTACATCATTTATGCCGGGTTTTGGCATTAAATAACAGTGAAGCATGCAAGTGAGCCACTTATTTTTTTATAAAGGGCTGAACGTACTTTTTATCTCCTGTAGTAATAACAATATTGTACGGGCCCGCAGGCAGTTCTTTTACTGAAAGTGTATAAGTATTATATCCTCTTTCAAACAGCGGCGGTGCAGTTGTTTTTACAATGGCACCGGCTGCGTTTACCACAGCCACATTGCAGCGCTGCTGTTTTCTTAATATTAAACTGGTGTTTATGATATCTGTAGCAGGGTTGGGATACACCAGAAGATTTCTGGCATCTGCATCTGCCCTTATAAAAACCGTGTGCGAATACTCATGCCTTCCGTTGGCGTTAATCATTTTAATGCGGTAGTAATAATTTTCAGCTGTATTTATTTTGTCATCGTAATAAATATAGCTGCCATTATTTTTTGCAATGGTTTGTACAGGGAAAAAGTTGTTACCATCGGTGCTCCGTTCAAGTGTATACCATCGTGTACTGCGTTCATCATCCGCACTCCATTTAAGCAGGTTTTTGGTACTGCTAAAATCTCTATGGCCGGTAAAAGTAAATTGGTTGGCAGGCAAGGAAATAATAAACGTCATTACCCGTATTGTTTTCATTTCGTTATGGCCTAAGGGTAATTGCAGTGTGGTGCTGTTAGGTGCCACAATAAAAGTGTCTGCGTTCGTTTCAACATGGGTGGTGCGGTATGCATTATTAAATTGAAGGCCATAGGTTAATGTGGGTGCAGCGCCTGTATTTGCCAAATTCCAGGCACGGGTAATAATACCGCCTGTGGTTTCTTCTTCTGCAGGTTTTACACACCATATTAAAGTGCCGGGGTCGTTTGCACTTACAAAAGAAAACTGCTCGGGCAGCAAAAAATTTACCAGGCTTGTTACAGTATCTGTTACCAAGCCGTTTTGATGTTCAAGTGCTTTTTTCATTTCGGCGGGAGCACTGTAAGCCGCATGTGTGGTAATAGAAAAACGCTGGTTAAACTCTGCATCACCTCCCTGGCTTTCATACCCTAGCCCTCCTATTCTGCCTCCTGCCAATATATTAAGCTGGCTGCTGGTTTCGTCTAAAGCAGTAACAGTACTGTTGCCAATTTTCATAAAGTAACAGTCGTTATTACTTACTGTTACTCCATAACCATTTGCAGTTTCATTAACGCTGGCAAAGTGGTTAAGTGAGCTCCAGTCGTAACGGGCATTTGCGTTAGAATAATCACCGCCATTTGTAGTTAGTTTGGCTTTAATTACAGCGCCTGTTTCTTCATGCCAAATTTCTGTAGTAGGTGTATTTGTAAAAGAATAACTCCATGTTCTTATACTATCGGCAAAGTTATCGGTAATACTGTTGTCAATATCAATACGTGGAATGTTTTTATAAACCGTAATTTTTGTGGTGTGATTGGGTGCATCAAATGATTTTGTGGTTACAGTAAGGAAGACAGGACCAACTTCTACTTCTGGTACATCTCCATTATTTGCTGCACCTGAGCCCATATCGTTTACATACCTGCCTGCGGCAACAGTAACAATTTGTTTATTGCCGTTTTGCTTGTCAACAATATTAGTAAGTACTCCCTGGTTGGTGTAGGTTATTTCAAAATAATCGTTTTCAATTGTATTGCCTGTGTTGGTAGCCGCAGGTTGAAAAACAGCAGGCGTGCCAATAACAATTTCAAAAGTTTTATACCCAACTGATGGAATATTTTCTGCAAGAATTCTTAAATAACTATCTCCGTTTTTTTGTATAAACTGGTAAGGCACTTCTGTATTACTAAGCACTTCCACCACTTTAAATGTTATGGGAGCAGGATTATTAAATCGGTAATCTGCGTAATCAGTACGCACCCAGCCCAATGGGTTAAACACAAAAAAACGGGTATTGGAAGACTCTCCTTTTGTAATACGCCGTGCTAAACTTTTTTTAGCCAAATTATACAACGCATCTGCATAGCCGCTGATATCTCTTTCAAGCCGGTGCTGAAAAGCAATACGCTCCGCCGGTGGCACATTAGAGCTGTTTGTAAAGCCTATTGAATGCTCCCAGAACAGTCCAATTGACTCCCATGCCTCTTTACGCATTTCAAGCACGGGTGCCATAAAATTTATGTCAAAATTTATTTCAATAGCAGCCATTGCCTCGGCCCCTCTTAATTTTTCTATGGCTCTTTTTACCTTGCCGCTTATGGCTGCAATGGACGCACAGTTTAAATCCCACTCGTTACCAAAAGTTTTTGAAGTAGTATCAATTTGGTTAAGAGGCTGATAGGTATTCTCAAACTCTTGAAAAAAATCAACTTCATTACTTACAATTACATCCTGCACACCGGGTATAGATTTAGCCATTGCAACGTTTACCAGCCCGTCTGTTAATGTAGATGGATTATCATGCCCTACGCCAAAAGCAGCGGCAATATTATAAGGGTAATCTGTAGTATTTACTTTGGCTGCCAAATCATCTACTGATGTGCTGGTTGCCGGTTCCCATATTTCGCCATAGCCTCCTAACCTTATACTGCCAAAAATGGGCTGAATCATTTTATACCATTTTAATAAAACCTGATTGGTATCCTTTCCTTTAAACCAGTACATTTCATTTTGCCTGTTTCCAAAAGAATTGGGATCCATTTTGGTATCGCAATTACACACACCGTGCCATGCATATTTTGCACCACTGCCCTTCCACAACGAACTGATGCCAAGCGGCATGGTTTGGTTTTCCATTGCGGTGGCCATTGATAAATCCAGGTTAAAGCGCCGTTCTAATTGCCCGGCATAATACATACCTCTAAGCACAGCTTCTACCGGCTGTCCACCGTAGGTAGATACCAGAGGAGAATATGGCACTGTTATTTTTCCATCTTTTATCTGATTAATTAGTCTTGTAAAACTTGGGTCAGAGCTACCTCTTACTTTTTCGAAAAAAGAAATCCAATAAGAACCATCGCAATTCCACTTGCTATGAAAGTTTGGCTGCCCTGGGTTTGCTGCTGCCGTTGCGTCATTTATATCCATCCATGCATCCAGCATTTGTACAAATGCACTTACATACTGGGCAGAGTCTAACGACCACATAAAATCTGTATGATCATCATTGGCTATGTAAAGCCTTTTAGCTGGCTGTGCCAATGAATGTAGATGTGTGAATACAAAAAGTAGAACAATCCCTGTTCTTGTTAAAATTTTTCTCATAAAATTGTGCTATGCCTTAATACTATAAGGCAGTAATTTTAAAAAAAGGTTGCAAGCAGGGGGTAGTTTTTTTAAATAGTAAGGTGTGGTTTTAAAATAGAATAGCGTTTGGCGAACAAGGTTCATAAAGATATATACTTTTACTATTGAAACACACGGTTTGCAGTATTAAATTGCATACTAAAAAATTGAAAATGAAAATAATAAGAAAAATACCCAATGTAAAACGTATTGCACTGGTGGCACATGATAATAAAAAGAAAGATATTGTTGAATGGGCAGTGCATAATAAGGCTGTACTTGCTAAACATTTTTTATTTGCCACAGGCACTACCGGCAGATTGATTGAAGAGGAGCTTGACCGCCCCGTAACAAAATTATTAAGCGGTCCGCTTGGTGGCGACCAGCAAATTGGTGCCATGATTGCGGAGGGAAAATTAGATGTTTTGATATTTTTTTGGGACCCGATGCAGGCGCAACCGCACGACAGTGATGTAAAAGCGCTGCTGCGTTTAGGCGTAGCGTGGAATATTTTACTGGCCTGCGACAGGGCTACCGCTGATTTTATTCTCACCTCTCCATTAATGCATACAGACTATGAAGTGCAAATACCGGATTACAACACTTACTTAACCCGTAGTGTATAAAACTATACATTTTTCAAATTGTGTTTTGTGCTTTTTAACTGTAACTTTAAAATAGTAACAAACTAAAACATTACACAATGCCAACTAACTGGAACCGCCGCAACGCTATAAAAGCTTTAGGTCTTTCGCTGGGCAGTGCTGCACTGCCATTTGCAGGCTGGGCTACTGATGAAAATAAACAGCGCATTTTACTGCCCAACAAAAAACTGCAGTTAAGCAAACCTGTTACAGCCATTACATGCGGTGCTGGTAACCGTGGTAATGTGTATGGTGGCTACTCTTTAAAATACCCTGACCAGTTGGATATTATTGGTGTGGCAGAACCCATTGCCATACGCAATGAGCGCTATGCACAAAAACACAATATTGCTGCCGAAAACCGCTTTAACACATGGGAAGATGTTTTTAAGCGGCCAAAATTTGCAGATGCTGTTATTATTACCACACCAGATAATTTACATTATGGCCCTTGCATGAAAGCGCTGGAAATGGGTTATGATGTGTTGCTGGAAAAACCAATTAGCCCCAGTGAAAAAGAATGCCGTGACATTTTAGCATTGGCTAAAAAAACAGGCCGCATTTTAGCTGTTTGCCATGTGCTGCGTTATGCTCCTTATTTTGTAAAGCTTAAAGAAATTATGAATAGTGGTGTTCTGGGAGAAATTGTAAGCATACAGCACCTGGAACCTATTGAGCATTTGCACATGAGCCACTCTTACGTACGTGGCAACTGGCACAACAGCAAACAAACTACACCTATCATTTTAGCAAAAAGCTGCCACGACCTTGATATATTAAGATGGATGGTTAACAAACCCTGTACCCATATACAAGCCTTTGGCAGCCTGCAATGGTTTACCCAAAAAAATGCACCGCAGGGCAGTACTGCCCGCTGTACTGATGGTTGTGCGGTAGAAAGTAAATGCCCTTACTCCGCTTTAGAAATTTATTACCGCAAACGCCAGCGTAACTATGTTTTTGATTTGCCCGATGATAAAGACAAACAGGCCGCTTATGTTTTAGAGCAACTAAAAACCACCAACTATGGCCGCTGTGTTTATAAAATGGATAACGACCAGCCCGACCATTACACCACCAATATTTTATTTGAAGGGGGGGTAACCACTTCGTTTTCTATGGAAGCCTTTACATCGTACGATGGAAGAAGAACCAGAGTGATGGGCGGCTTAGGAGACATAGTGGGTGATATGAACAGTTTTGTAATGACCGATTTTTTAACAGGTAAAAAAACAGAATGGAAACAGGATACCGATGGGCATGGCGGTGGCGACTGGAGATTGGTTACCGACTGGATTAATGCTATTGATAAAAAAGACCCTTCATTACTCTCTTCCACCATTGATGCATCTATAGAAAGCCATGTAATGGGTTTTATGGCGGAAGAAAGCAGGAAGACAAAAAAAGTAATGGAAGTGAAATTGTAATGCCCTTTATTGCATATTTGCATTTGTGAAACCCATCTACAACTTATTTTATAAACTGCTGCCTGTTAAAAAAATAAACAGCGACGGGCAGTTATTTATTTTAACTGACGAGGAAATAAAAACCATACGCCGCAAAGAAACCATTGCAGTTTGGCTGGCAGCATTTATTGGGGCAATGGGTGTGGTACTGCTGTATGTGCCGCAATACTGGCTGCCGCAATTATTTCCCAATACCGCTGTTACATTGTTTGGCAAAACATTTTTGGTGCCCATAATTACACTGGTGTACACCGTTGTTTTGGTAATTGTGGAAATAATGCTGCTTACCTTTTTAAACATTTGGTGTGCACATGAAATTGCAGTGGCCACCGGCTTTCTTAATTATCAAACCAAAAAAGAAAAAGACAGACGCAGCCTGCTTTTAAATATAAGCCTGGAAAAAAAGAATAAAGAGGTATTGAGGTATGGTATTGACCCGTTGCAGGGCATTAATAAAAAAGCATTGCTGCTGTGGAACTTCTTTTTTATTTTAAAAGCTACATTAAGCAATATGCTTTTTAAGGTTTTAATACAGCGCTTGCTGGGCCGCTATGCTGTAAAAGCCCTGCAGGATTTTGCAGGCATACCTATTTTTGCTTTATGGAATGCGTATGGTACAAAAGTTATTTTAAAACAAGCCCGGGTAATTATTATGGGGCAAAACCTGGTAGAAACAGTGGCCGCCGCCATTAAAAAAGATCAGCCTGCTACTGATGCTTTTAAAAATTTATTGTATGATACACTGCAATACATTGCTGTAAGTAAA
>JAGVCC010000074.1 GCA_020059395.1 Chitinophagales bacterium
GGTACCATTACTAATACCGTCACTAATACCAATGGTGTTAAAAATCAATCCCACCAAATCATTGGCCCACACACCTTCCTTAACCACTTTTGCCAAATCATTTAAATGCATATTGCAGGTATTACCATCGTACCCCATACTTGCAATACCAATTTGTGCTTTTTTTAAATCATCATCGGTTAAACCAATACCATACAGCATGGCTTGCGCTGCCGGTTGTGTTTCATCCTGTGTTAATACCTTCGAATATTTATTCAGAGCCCCCTCCGCCCCCTGAAGGGGGAACTGGGAAGTTTCATTAGTTTTTCCGGCATCATTCATCTTTCAAGGCTTGATTTTCTTTCTAAAATATTTTATAGTTTCTTTAAATCGTTCTTCGCTATACTCTCCGCCGGTTCCCCCTTCCCCGAAATAATCGGGGCAAGCACGAGGCGGAGGAGGCTTTATATTATCGTCGACTTCCTCAACTCAATATTTTCCTTTTTTACAGAGCCGGGTATTTTTCCGCTTACATAATCAGCAATTAAATCACCAATGGTGCTGGTAAAATAAAAATTAACCGGGTCAATATCTTTTGTAACAAAATTGTTTTGCAAGGTCCACTCTACACCGTCACGTATTGCAGCAGCTTCTTCTGTTAAACCAAAATAATCCATCATCATTGCGGCAGATAAAATAGAACCAACCGGATTGGCAATATCTTTTCCTGCAGCTTTGGGGAAAGAACCGTGTATAGGTTCAAACAATGCATTTTTATTCCCTATAGATGCAGAAGGCAGCATACCCATTGAACCCACCAGCACACTTGCTTCATCACTTAAAATATCTCCAATTAAATTTTCTGTGAGTATCACATCAAACTGCTTTGGGTTTAGTATTATTTGCAACGATGCATTGTCTGCATACATATAATCAACTGTAACATCTGCATAACCTGCAGCAATTTCTTTCACCACCCTTCTCCACAGCTTAGATGTATCCAGCACATTTGCTTTATCCACCATGGTCAATTTCTTCTTACGTTTTTGTGCACTTTGAAAAGCCACATGTGCTATACGCTCCACTTCTTCCCTGCTGTAGCTTGTTTCATCGCTTGCATAATTACCATCATCGCTGGTATGTCTTTTACCAAAATAAATACCGCCGGTAAGCTCCCGGAATATTACACAGTCCACCCCTTCTAAATGTTTGGGTTTAAAAGGCAGCAAGTGCTGCAATAAAGGATACGTGGTAATGGGGCGTATGTTAGCGTATAACTGCAGTGCTTTTCTTATACCAAACAAACCCTGTTCGGGGCGTATGGCAGCGGCAGTATCGCTGTCGTATTTAGGATGTCCCACTGCGCCAAACAAAACAGCATCACTATCCAGACAAATATCAATAGTTTCTGCTGGTAATGCAGTGCCTGTTTTATCAATAGCAGCTGCACCAACCAGTGCTTCTTTACATTCAAACTGATGGTTAAATGCTTCTGCAATAGCAGCCAGCACTTTTACTGATTGTGCAGTTACTTCTGGCCCAACGCCATCGCCATTTAATATTGCAATTTTCTTCTCCATTAGATTTTTTTCAAGGGGGTTAGCAGATTATTTTTCTATATAGCAAGCAACCGAACCAATATATTTAACAGGAGCTGTGTATTGCCTTCCTGTATTTGTTTTTTAAAAAGTGGGGGAAGAATCCCCCACACTAAACTAAAACTAAACTAAAACGCATATGAAAATTTACGCCGTAGCCAAACTGTTTTGCTGGTGGGCCAGCGCCATTTTTTCCAGATCTGCATCTTCCACTTCTTTCTTTGTATCTGCCACCAGCAAAAATTGCTGATAAAGTGCATCCACATCATTCCTGTCGAACTGAAAATTTAATTTTTGAAAACGAAAAGCAAGTGCACTGCGGCCACTGCGTGCAGTTAGTACAATCTTACTGCTGTCTGCACCCACTTCTTCAGGTGCAATAATTTCGTAGGTGGTGGTATCTTTTAAGAAACCATCCTGGTGAATACCTGATGAGTGAGAGAATGCATTGGAGCCTACAATTGCTTTATTAGGCTGTACATTCATTCGCATAATATCACTCACTTTGCGGCTTATTGGATTTAAAAGCGGGGCTTTAATATCAGTATATAAATCAAGTTCTTTATGCTGTTTAATCACCATCACCACTTCTTCTAAAGCTGTGTTGCCTGCTCTTTCACCCAATCCATTAATAGTACACTCTATTTGTCTGGCACCTGCAATAACACCTGCAATAGAGTTGGCTGTGGCCAAACCTAAATCGTTATGGCAGTGGCAGCTTAAAATAGCTTTATCAATATTGGGCACATTATTAATTAAGTAAGCAATTTTATCGCCGTATTGTTGCGGCAAACAATAACCGGTTGTATCAGGAATATTTACAACAGTAGCCCCCGCTTTAATAACAGCTTCTACCACACGGGCTAAATAATCGTTATCAGTACGGCCTGCATCTTCTGCATAAAACTCAATATCATCAGTATATTTCCTTGCCCACTTGACTGACTGAATGGCTCTTTCTAAAATCTCTTCTCTTGTAGCGTTAAATTTTGCTTTTATATGACTGTCGGAAGTACCAATACCGGTATGTATCCGTGGTCTTTTAGCAAACTTTAAAGCAAGGCCTGCTGCTTCTATATCTTTTTCTACCGCACGGCTTAATGCACACACGGTAGCTTTGGTAATCAATTTTGCAATTTCAGTTACAGAGTTAAAATCTCCGGGGCTGCTTATGGGGAACCCTGCTTCAATAATATCCACCCCCAATTCTTCCAGTTGTAAGGCCAGTTCCAGCTTTTCGCTGGTGACTAACTTACAGCCGGGTACCTGTTCCCCGTCTCTTAATGTAGTGTCGAAAATTTGAATTTTTTGGCCTGGCATAGCTTAGTTTAGTTTTAAAACAAGTTGTTTAGTTTTTTATAATAACAACTTAGGCATAAATTTACCCTATTAAGCAGATGGGTTAAAAACAAAACTGTACATTTTTTACGTTGTACAACACCCCCTTTTTTGGCTAAAACCCTTACTGGTATTCACTTTTAACTGTTCAGAATTACAATGCCTAACCGCACCACAGATGCCCTTTTTCAGCTTATAAAATCGCTTGGCAAAAGCGAAAAACGCAATTTTAAGCTGTACAGCACCCGCAATAAAAGCAGTGAGGAGCTTAAAGTGGTGCAACTGTTTGATGCGCTGGACAAAATGGAAACCTACGACGAAGCCCAGCTGCTGAAGAAAAACAAGGGTATAAAAAAACAACAACTCAGTAACCTTAAAGCCCATTTATATAAACACATATTGAGCAGCCTGCGGCTTATAACCGACCAGGATAATATTGATATGCAGCTGCATGAGCAAATGGACTATGCCCGAATTTTATATAACAAAGGCCTGTACCTGCAAA
>JAGVCC010000055.1 GCA_020059395.1 Chitinophagales bacterium
GATGGCATTGGGTTTGATAAAGCAAAACAAAAAAGCAATGGTATTGGATTTGTAAACATTTTTAACCGAGTGGATGCTTATAATGGTAAAACAGAAATTATCACTTTTCCCGGTAACGGATGCACTTTATCAATTACACTGCCGTATATTGTATAGTTAACTAACGCCACTGCCAGTATTTATTGCAGTTTCCGGGCTAACAAAATGCAACTTACCAGATGCATCTTCTGCCATTAATATCATACCGTTACTTTCTATGCCACGCATTTTACGTGGGGCAAGATTTACCACCACCACTACCTGTTTTCCAATAATATTTTCTGGTTGGTAGTGCAATGCTATACCGCTTACAATGGTTCTAGTTTCAAAACCAAGGTCAACAGAAAGTTTCAGCAGCTTATCGGCTTTTTCTACTTTTTCTGCGGCTGTTATAGTTCCAACTTTCAAATCTATTTTGGCAAAATCATCAAAAACGATTTCCGGTTTACCCCCATCACCTAAAGAGGAGTTATTTGAAGTTTCTATTTTTTTGTTTTCTTCCATTTTTGTTTCCACTGGTTTTACCAACCCTGTTTTTAATTTTTCTACTTGTGCAGTTATTTCTGCATCTTCAATTTTTCTAAATAACAATTGCGGCTCTCTTAAACTATAACCCACACTCAGCAATTTTATTTTGCCTGCATTTTCCCAATCCAGCATTTTATCCACCACCTTCATCATGTGCAACATTTGCGCCGCAGTATTTGGTAAAAAGGGATTTATAAGTATGGCAAGATTAGCTGTTAACTGCAGGCACAGGTGCATACAATTATCAATTACTTTTTGAGCATTGGGGTTTGTTGCCAGCGATTTTGCAACAATCCACGGTTCTTTTTCCTGCATGTATTTATTACCTGCACGGCTTAAATCAATTACTTCAAACAATGCATCCCTAAACTTATACTCTTCCAGTAAGCTTTCAATTTTTACTTTCGAATTTTGAATTTGTGTAACCAGCGCTTTGTCTCTATCATCCAAAATATCTTCATGAAGTTTTGGCACTTTACCACCGCATAATTTATGCATCAGCACCCAGGTGCGGTTTACAAAATTGCCAAAAATACTTACCAGCTCGCTGTTTACCGCATCTTGAAAACCCTTCCACATAAACTCACTGTCTTTTGTTTCGGGTGCAATTTGGGTAAGATAGTAACGGAGCATATCCACACACTGTCCGCCGCCGTTTTCCTGCTTTACAAAATTGTTAATGTAATCTCTCATGTCAAGCTTCCAGTTTCGACCAGTGCTCATTTTATCACCTTCCAAATTTAAAAATTCATTGGCAGGCACATTGGTAGGCAATATATTGCCATGCAACTTCAACATTACCGGAAAAATGATGCAATGAAAAACGATATTATCCTTACCAATAAAATGTACCAGTTTTGTATCACCATCATACCAATATGGCTTCCAGTCTTTGCCGGTATTTAAAGCCCATTGTTTGGTAGCACTTATGTAACCAATAGGTGCATCAAACCATACATACAGCACTTTACCATCAGCACCCTGCACAGGCACTTTTATGCCCCAATCCAAATCTCTGGTTACTGCCCTGCTTTGCAGGCCGCCTTCAATCCAGCTTTTGCATTGGCCAACAACTGTACTTCGCCAGTCTGCTGCATGTTCTTTTAAAATCCATTCTCTTAAAAAAGCTTCGTGTTTGCCTAAAGGCAAATACCAGTGAGATGTTTTTTTCTTTACCGGAGTATTGCCGCTTAAAGCACTTACCGGGTTAATTAATTCATCGGGGCTTAATGTTCTTCCGCAGTTTTCGCACTGATCTCCAAAGGCACGGTCGCTGTTGCAATTAGGACAGGTGCCTTTTATATAACGGTCGGCCAAAAAAGTTTTAGCCGCTTCATCATAAAACTGTTCCGATTCTTTTATTTCCAGCTCACCACGGTCGTTCAGATTTTTAAAAAACTCCTGCGCTGTTTCATGATGCAATGGATTACTGGTACGGTCATAAATATCAAAGCTGATATTCAGATCAGCAAAATCCTCTTTCATTGCTGTATGATACTTATCAATAATCGCTTGCGGGGTTGTGCCTTCTTTTGTTGCCTGTATGGGTATGGCCGTGCCATGCTCGTCGCTGCCGCACACAAATACCACATCTCTTTTTTGTGCACGCAGGTAACGTACATAAATGTCTGCAGGAAAATATGCTCCAGCCAAATGCCCCACATGTTTTAAACCATTGGCATAAGGCAAGGCACTTGTAATTAAATATCGTTTTGGTGTAGTCATACCCCTGAATCCCCTGAAAGGGACTTGATTAAGTTTTGTTATTAATTTTTGGTACCGTAAGCAGAAACATTATTCAACTGCATTGGCGTCGCACACTTAAATAGCATCAATGCATCAGCAATAGTGCGGCGTCTTTAATTATCTGCAAAAATACTTTAAATGCAGCCTTTGCCCAAAACAAACAAAAAAGCCTTTTGTTACCAAAAGGCTTTACATTAATTACTTTTTACGTTTATTGGAAAACATCCATCGCAAATAATCAGGCTCTGCAAAAGCATTATCCCAACTGTTATGGTTTACACCCGGGTATTCAGAATAGGTAACCGGCACTTTCAGTTCTTTTAATTGCTGCACCATTTGTTGTGAAA
>JAGVCC010000009.1 GCA_020059395.1 Chitinophagales bacterium
AAACACGGTACAGCTTTAAAACTTGCCATCTCCCAATATTTAATTAATTTGTCATCTTAATTATACTATGCCATTAAGCTGGAACGAAATAAAAGCACGAGCCACCACCTTTAGCAAAGAGTGGGAAAACACACAACGGGAAGAAGCCGATGCCAAACCTTTTTTAGATGCCTTCTTTAATGTGTTTGATGTAAGCCGTAAAAAGATTGGAACCTTTGAACACAAGGTTAAAAAACTAAACGATGCCGATGGCTATATTGACCTGCTGTGGAAAGGTGTGATACTGGTGGAAATGAAAAGCCGTGGTAAAGATTTAAACAAAGCTTTTGTACAGGCTAAAGAATATGCACAAACACTGCCGGAGCATGAGCTGCCCAAATACATTTTGGTGTGCGACTTTAATACTTTTAAACTGTACGATACCGAAGAACAAACCACCCATGAATTTTTGCTGAACAATTTTGTAAAGAATGTGGGCTTGTTTGGTTTTATAAGCGGCTACCAAAAAAAGATTTATAAAGAGCAGGACCCTGCCAATATGGATGCTGCCCTGCGTATGGGCAAACTGCATGACCGACTTGAAGAAATTGGCTACAACGGCCATGCGCTGGAAGTGTATTTGGTGCGTATTTTATTTTGCCTTTTTGCAGAAGACACCACCATTTTTAACAAGCAGCAGTTTCAGGATTATATTGAGCAGCGCACTGCAAAAGACGGCAGCGACCTTGCCGCCAAAATGCAGGAACTTTTTCAGGTATTAAACACACAGCAGGACAAACGCTTTAAAAACCTTGATGAACAACTTGCCGAGTTTCCCTATGTAAATGGTAAACTGTTTGAAGAGCCATTGCCCACTGCCAGTTTTGACAGTGGTATGCGGCAGGCATTATTAAACTGCTGCTATATGGACTGGAGCAAAATAAGCCCCGCAATTTTCGGCAGCATGTTTCAAAGTATAATGAACCCCAAAGAGCGCCGCAACTTGGGTGCACATTATACCAGCGAAAAAAATATTTTAAAACTGATAAGGCCGCTGTTTTTAGATGAGCTGTGGACTGAGTTTGAAAAAGTAAAAAGCAATGCAAACGCTTTACGCAAACTGCACGAAAAAATAAGCCGCCTGCGGTTTTTAGACCCCGCCTGCGGCTGCGGCAATTTTTTAATTATTGCTTACAGAGAATTACGCTTACTTGAAATTGAAATTTTAAAGCTGCAACTGAAAGGGCAAACCGTAACAGATATTGGCAGTTATATTTTGCTGGATGTAGATAAATTTTACGGTATAGAGTACGAGGAGTTTCCTGCGCAAATAGCACAGGTGGCTATGTGGCTTATAGACCACCAGATGAATATGGAAGCCGGCCTTGCCTTTGGTGATTATTATGTACGCTTACCTTTGCGCAAGAGTGCTACTATTGTGCATGGCAATGCTTTGCGTATTGACTGGCAGCGTTTACTGCAAAGACAAACCATACATGCAAGTGCGGAAAATGCAACAGTAATATTAAACGAACCTGAAGCAGATTATAACGTACATATAAAGGCAAAAAATTTAACCATAATTGACGAAAGAAAAGGATTGGAAAACAAAATTGAGTTTACCAATACTTACGATTATATATTTGGCAATCCGCCATTTATTGGCAAAAGCCAAAAGGATGATGTACAAAAAGAAGATTTAGAAAAAGTTTTTGCAGGTGTAAGTGGTGCAGGTGTTTTAGATTATGTGGCTGCTTGGTATGTAAAAGCTGCACAGCTTATTCAAAATACAAAAACTAAAGCGGCTTTTGTAAGCACAAACAGTATTAGCCAGGGTGAGCAAGTGGGAGTTTTGTGGAGTTTGCTTTTTAACCACTACAAAATAAAAATACATTTTGCCCACCGCACTTTTAAATGGAATAATGAAGCCAAAGCCAATGCCGCCGTTCATTGTGTTATAATTGGTTTTGCAAATTTTGATATTGACGAAAAAAGAATTTTTGAATATGAGGATATTAAAGGTGAGCCACATGAAGTGAGGGTGAAAAACATAAACCCATATTTGGTTGAAGGGAATGATATTTTTATTGTCAAGAGACGAACACCAATATGTAACGTTCCTGCAAGTGATTTTGGCAATATGCCTAATGATGGTGGAAATTTTTTTATAGAAGATGATGAAGTGAGTACTTATAAATTAATGGAGGGATTCTCAGAAAAATATATTAAACCTTTTCTTGGCGCTCATGAATTTTTAAACGGAAAGAAAAAATGGTGTTTGTGGTTTTATAAAAACTTTGAACCGAAGGATATGCAAAACATGCCCATTTCCTATAAAAAAATTCAAGCAATTGAAAAACTTAGGTCAGCAAGTACAAGAGAGGCTACTAAAAAATTATCGCTATTTCCATATTTATTTGGAGAAATAAGACAACCAGAAAATAATTTTATTCTTATCCCCCGACACTCATCTGAAAATAGAAATTACATTCCATTTGGTTATTTTACACCAGACAATATAGTTGGTGACACTTGCTTATCAATACAAAATACAGATTTGTTTCATTTTGGAGTTTTGCAATCACTTCAACATTTTATTTGGATAAAAACTACAGCAGGCAGAATTAAAAGTGATTTTAGGTATTCAAACGAAATAGTCTATAACAACTTCCCATGGCCCGAAAACCCAACTGATAAGCAAAAAAATGCGGTAGAAAAAGCAGCGCAGGCTGTGTTAGATGCAAGGGCGCAATTTCCTGATACTTCGTTGGCAGATTTATATAATCCTAAAATAATGCCGCCAGCATTGGTAAAGGCACATTTACAATTAGACAAAGCAGTTGACCTGTGCTACCGCCCCCAGCCTTTTATTAATGAAACAAAACGAATTGAGTATTTGTTTGAGCTATATGATAAGTACACGGCAGGTTTATTTGTGAAGGAAAAGAAAAGTAAATCTTCAAAATCAAAACAATGAAAAAATATAACCCTCTCTCAATAAATAAAGGCGTAAAAAAATTAACGTATTACAGGGAGCCAACAGCATGGGAAATAAAATTTGGCTATGGAGCAATACATTATAAAGAATTTAGTGTAGAACGCAGCCTAAATGCGTTCGGGCATATTAAAAAGAAAATTAAATGCACAGAAGACGGACTTATTTATATGTATTCCAACTAAAATTTATCTCTTGTCTTTTATTAACGAAACCAAGCGTAAAGAGTTTTTATTTGAGCTGTATGATAAGTATACGGCTGGGTTGTTTGTGAAGGAAAAGAAAAGCAGGAAGAAGAAATAAAACTGAGTTAAGATGAATAAATTCCGCAATGCTGCAATAGAAATTTTAAAGGGAGCAAAACAACCCCTGCACAGT
>JAGVCC010000364.1 GCA_020059395.1 Chitinophagales bacterium
AAACACGGTACAGCTTTAAAACTTGCCATCTCCCAATATTTAATTAATTTGTCATCTTAATTATACTATGCCATTAAGCTGGAACGAAATAAAAGCACGTGCAACCATCTTTAGCAAAGAGTGGGAAAGTACACAACGGGAAGAAGCCGATGCAAAACCTTTTTTAGATGCCTTCTTTAATGTGTTTGATGTAAGCCGTAAAAAGATCGGCACTTTTGAACACAAGGTTAAAAAACTAAACGATGCCGATGGCTATATTGACCTGCTGTGGAAAGGTGTGATACTGGTGGAAATGAAAAGCCGAGGTAAAGATTTAAACAAAGCTTTTGTACAGGCTAAAGAATATGCACAAACCTTGCCGGAGTATGAGCTGCCCAAATATATTTTGGTGTGCGACTTTAATACTTTTAAACTGTACGATACCGAAGAACAAACCACCCATGAATTTTTGCTGAACAATTTTGTAAAGCATGTGGGCTTGTTTGGTTTTATAAGTGGCTACCAAAAAAAGATTTATAAAGAGCAGGACCCTGCCAATATGGATGCTGCCCTGCGTATGGGCAAGCTGCACGACCGACTTGAAGAAATTGGCTACAACGGCCATGCGCTGGAAGTGTATTTGGTGCGTATATTATTTTGCCTGTTTGCAGAAGACACCACCATTTTTAACAAGCAACAGTTTCAGGATTATATAGAGCAGCGCACTGCAAAAGACGGCAGCGACCTTGCCGCCAAAATGCAGGAGCTTTTTCAGGTGTTAAACACACAGCAGAACAAACGCTATAAAAACTTGGATGAACAACTTGCCGAGTTTCCCTATGTAAATGGTAAACTGTTTGAAGAGCCATTGCCCACTGCAAGTTTTGACAGCGGCATGCGCCAGGCATTATTGCACTGCTGCTATATGGACTGGAGCAAAATAAGCCCCGCTATTTTTGGCAGCATGTTTCAAAGTATAATGAACCCCAAAGAGCGCCGCAACCTTGGTGCCCATTATACCAGCGAAAAAAATATTTTAAAACTGATAAGGCCGCTGTTTTTAGATGAGCTGTGGGCTGAGTTTGATAAAGTAAAAAACAGTATTCCTGCTTTAACTGTATTACACGATAAAATTGCAAACCTGCGTTTTTTAGATCCTGCTTGTGGCAGTGGTAATTTTTTAATTATAACCTATCGGGAAATACGAAAGCTGGAAACAAAAATCATTCTGCAGCTTCAGGAATTAAATCTGAAAATTTACGGAATGGAGTTTTTGGATATTTCCTTATTTGCAAAAGTAAATGTTGACAAATTTTATGGAATAGAGTATGAAGAATTTCCATCGCAAATTGCTCAGGTAGCCATGTGGTTAATAGACCACCAAATGAATATGGAGTTTGGTGTTGATACAGGAAAAAGACTTACCAGAATACCTTTAGTTAAAAGCTCAACCATTATACAAGGCAACGCATTACAGATTGACTGGCAAAGCCTGCTTAATACAGATAACACCATTACTATTGAGGCAAAACATGCAGATATAGTTGTGCGGTCGGTAGTGAACGAACCTGAAATACCTTATGGAAATGTAAAACTAAAAGTGGAAACCTACAGAGTTCTGGATGAATTTGAAAAAGAAAAACCTGCAACGCATTTTGACTATATTTTAGGCAATCCGCCTTTTATCGGTTCTAAATTAATGACAGAGCAACAGCGCAACGACATCAAGATACTTTATCGTGATGTTGATGGCTCTGGTATTTTAGATTACGTAACAGGCTGGTATAAGCTTGCAGCTGAATATATTCAAGAAAAGCAAACACAAGTTGCATTTGTTTCAACCAATTCAATTTCACAAGGTGAACAAGTAGGAGTACTATGGAATAATCTCATCAATAAACATAATATTAAGATAGATTTTGCTCATCGCACTTTTAAATGGAGCAATGAAGCAAAGGGTAATGCCGCAGTTTATTGCGTGATAGTCGGTTTTTCTAAAAAAGAGATAACGACAAAAAGATTATTTGAATATGAAGATATAAGAGGCGAAGCGCATGAAGTGAAGGTGAAAAACATTAACCCATATTTGGTTGATTCTAGTAATGCTTTTATTAAAAGAAAATCTAGTCCTATATCTTATGGCGCACCAACAATGGAAAAAGGGAATTTAGCCTTAGACTATGGACACCTTGTATTTACCAAAGACGAAATGGAAGACTTTGTAAAAATTGAGCCTGATTCTAAAAAATATTTTAAGCGATTCCTTGGTGGTAATTCAATAGTCAATGGAGATGTAAGATATTGTTTATGGTTTAAGAATGTAAACCCTAGCGAATTGAGAAGTATAAAGTTTGTACTTGAAAGACTTGAATTGGTAAAAAAAGACAGGTTAAAAGCTACTGCAAAAAGTACCAATAATCTAGCCTCTACTCCATATTTATTTAGCAGTTTAAATAATCCAGAAAGGTTTCTAGCAATACCAGAAACATCATCTGAAAATAGAAAGTTTATACCCATAAATTATTACGATTCAGATTTTATTCCTAATAATACTTGTTACGTAATCTCTGATGCTACACTTTTTCATTTCGGCATATTAAACTCTACCATGCACATGTCATGGGTTAAAACTACTTGCGGACGAATGAAAAGTGATTTTCGATATTCAAATTCTGTTGTCTACAACAACTTCCCATGGCCCGAAAACCCAATCGATAAACAAAAAGAAGCGGTGGAAAAAGCGGCGCAGGCAGTGCTGGATGCAAGATTGCAATTTCCTAACAGCAGCCTTGCAGATTTATACGACCCCAAGACCATGCCTCCGGTATTAGTTAAAGCACACCAGCAGTTAGACAAAGCGGTTGACCTGTGCTACCGCCCCCAGCCTTTTATTAACGAAACCAAGCGCATAGAGTTTTTATTTGAGCTGTATGATAAGTATACGGCAGGGTTATTTGTGAAGGAGAAGAAAAGCAGGAAGAAGAAATAAAACTGAGTTAAGATGAATAAATTCCGCAATGCTGCAATAGAAATTTTAAAGGGAGCAAAACAACCCCTGCACAGT
>JAGVCC010000339.1 GCA_020059395.1 Chitinophagales bacterium
AAAAATACTCACTTAAAAAGCCATTTATGAAAAAGACGCTTTATTACCTGGTAACCGCAGCAGCACTATTAGCAGCCTGCGGCAAATCAAACACAGTAGCCGATATTACCCTTTCTGCAAGCACCACTGATGCAGCCGTGGGGCAAACAGTTACTATTACCGCTGGCACCAGTGCCAATACTTTAAGATGGACTACAAACCCTTCCAGTAATGTAACAGCAGCCTACTCGGTCACTACTGAAAAAACAAATTATTTTACGTTTTCGCAACCTGGAGAATATGTGGTGGGGGTTAGAGCCAGAAATATGAAATTAGACTCAATACACCGTTGCAATTATGCAGACAGTATTGGTCACCACATTAAAGATAGTATATGGAATCATCGTATAGACAGTATTTGGCACGTACGTGGACATCATTTGGGGGGCTGCCGCAAAGGGCAAGACTCCGCTTCAATTGTTATAAAGGTTAAGTAGGTTTTATGGTGAAACCAAGCAGGTCTGTTTCTACAGGCCTGCTCTATTTTTATGCATATCTGTCACCCTGCATTTGCATACAAAATAATTATAGCATGCAATTGGCCTTTTTACAAAAACAGTCATATAAAATTTGCAACATCTTCACTTTTGTTTAACACCAATGCGGCAAAAACGGATAATAATTTGCAGGTAACACAGTTACACTAATAATACTTAAAACAATCGCTATAGCATACAGACTTTTACTCAAAGCATTTTTTCACCTAAAAGTAAATCCAATGAAGTCTGTATTAAAAAAAACTGTAGCAGTTGCAGTTATCGTATTCGGCAACACCCTGTATGTTTTTTCACAAATTGATGTATCAAAATATGAAGTGGGACTAAGTGGTGGCGTTATGGTGTATCAGGGAGATTTGACTCCCGAAAGATTTGGTGCATATAAAACCATGAAGCCGCAACTGGCACTGCACATTTATCGTAAACTAAACAGCTCATTTTCACTGCGCTTTAATGTTAACCGTGGCAGGCTTAAGGGCGACGATGCTAAATACAGCAACCCTGACTGGAGGCAGCAGCGGAATTTTAATTTCACCTCTTCTGTAACTGAATTATCTGTACAAGGTGTATGGAGTTTTTTAGAAAATAAAGCACCCCGTTTTTCTCCTTATGTTTTTGCCGGAGCTGGCATATCTTTTTTAAATATAAAAAGAGATTATAGCAATTATAACGCTGCATATTTTGGAGAAACTTCTGACGTAGGTGCCGGACTTGCCACAGACGCTGCAACAAGTTTACCAAAAGTGCTTGCAGTAGCGCCGGTAGGTGCAGGCGTTCGTTATTTTTTAAATGATCGTTTTTCCCTGATTGGTGAAACAAGCTACAGGTTAAGTTTTACAGATTATTTAGATGGCTTTAGTAAAAGTGCCAATGCTGCAAAAAAAGACCACTACTTAAGCCACAGTGTTGGCGTAGTATATTCATTTAATAAAAAGAATAAAGGATTGGGCTGCCCTAAATTTTAAAATATAAAAGAATTAAGTAAATAAAGGCAGTTCAGCCAATTCACTTATTTTTCCTCCTTCACAATTAAAAGCCATGCAGTGTGTCCCGTTTGTAATAACAATAAATGGCACCTGCATGGTTATATTATACCGCAATGCCTGGCTTAACACCTCCCTCGATAATGGCACGTCCATTTCTTTACATTCAATAAGCATGAAAGGTTTGGTTTGCGTATCAAACACAACTATATCGTAGCGCTTTTTAACATCACCCAGCATAATTTCTTTTTCTACAGCAATTAAAGATGCTGGATAATTTTTTACCCGCAATAAATATTCGAGGAAATTTTGCCGTACCCACTCTTCAGGAGTAAGCACCACCCATTTTTTTCTGATGCTGTCAAAAATAAATTCACGTCCTGGCGCTTCTTTTATTTTAGGCTGGTATGGGGGGTATTCAATTTTTATCATGCAGCAGTGCCAATAATTTTGTAATTTTAAAGATTAACCCAACCTGAACAAAGGTATGCAGTTAGTTTGAGTGATACAGAAACCTTTAAAAATCTTTATTACAAAAGCCCTATGGTTGAAGATGAAAAAACTTAACTAATAAATATGAAATCGAAAGAAGAAATTGTAAACAACTGGCTGCCCCGTTATACCGGCGAACAACTTGAAAATTTTGGACAGTATATTTTACTAACCAATTTTGGTAATTATGTTGACATGTTTGCGCAGTGGAATAACGTTACTGTAATTGGTAAAGACAGGCCTATGCAGTGCGCCACAGCAGACAATATTACCATAATAAATTTTGGTATGGGCAGCCCCGGTGCTGCAACAGTAATGGATTTATTAACTGCCATTAATCCTAAAGCAGTTTTATTTTTAGGTAAATGCGGCGGCTTAAAAAAGCGTCATAACATCGGCGATTTAATTTTACCGATTGCAGCCATGAGAGGCGAGGGCACCAGCAATGATTATTTTCCGCCGATTGTGCCGGCACTACCATCATTTAGTTTACAAAAAGCCATCAGCACCACCATACGTGATTATGAAACTGATTACTGGACCGGAACAGTTTACACCACTAACCGCCGTGTATGGGAACATGATGAGGAATTTAAACAATACCTTGAAAAAGTAAGGGCTTATGCCATTGATATGGAAACAGCCACCGTTTTTTCAGTGGGTTTTTACAACCGTATACCCACGGGGGCTTTGTTACTGGTAAGCGATCAACCCATGACACCCGAGGGCGTAAAAACAGAAGCCAGTGATAAAAAAGTTACTGCCGGATTTGTAGAGCGGCATTTAAAAATTGGCATAGACTCTTTAAAACAGTTAATAAACAACGGTGCAACGGTTAGGCACTTAAAATTTTAAAATTGCCGCAACGTTTTATAAACTGTAATTGTCAGCTATTAAAAGTATGTTATGAAAAGAACGTTTTTGCCCGTAGCAGTTGCAATTACATTGCTGGTTTTTACAAATTTTAAATGTGAAAAAGAAAACAGCAGCAATAAGTTAAGTGGTTGCATAAAAGGCAAACTGATTATTAAAGGCCCATGTGCACAATTTGTGGTGCAGGTAGTTGGCGGAGATACCGCAAATATTGCAACTGAAAAAACATGGAACGATCCTGAAACCGGCAATAGCTACAACAATGTTTTTACCGTAAAAAATTATTGTAATTTTTCAGCACCAGCCGTAGGTGATGAATTTTGGTTTTACGCAATTAGGCAGGAAAAAACAATGGAGTGTATCATTTGTATGGCGGCAAGGGCTACACCTTCGGTAACAAATGAAATAGAAAGCTCCGGCAATACCTGCCCCTGATATTTTTAATGCCCTCATTAATTTCCATACAAAACTTAACCGTAGCCTTTAATAACGAAGGCAACAACACTATTGCTGTAAAAAGCAGCAGTATTGATATTAAAAAGGGAGAGCTTGTTGCTGTTGTTGGCGAAAGCGGCAGCGGCAAATCCGTAACGGCCATGAGCCTGCTTAAACTATTGCCGGATAAAACCACCCAAACCAAAGGCAAAATATTTTTTTACCAGAAAGAATTACAACCTGTTGACTTATTAACTGCGTCGGAAAAAGAAATGCAGGACATAAGGGGTAAAAAAATTTCCATGATTTTTCAAGAACCTATGACCAGCCTTAACCCTGTTTTTACCTGTGGTAAACAGGTAATGGAAGTTATAGAATTGCATGAAAAAATAAGCCGCAGGCTGGCAAAGCAAAAAACTATAAGCCTGTTTGAAAAAGTGCAACTACCCGAACCTGAAAAAATATTTAACCGCTACCCACACCAAATAAGCGGCGGCCAAAAGCAACGGGTAATGATTGCCATGGCAATATGCTGCAACCCATTGCTGTTAGTTGCTGATGAACCCACCACCGCACTGGATGTAACCGTACAAAAAAATATACTGGCATTAATAAAAGAATTGCAACAGCAGAATAACATGAGTGTTATTTTAATAACGCATGATTTGGGGTTGGTGGCTGATATTGCCGACAGAATTATAGTGATGTATAAAGGTGCCATTGTGGAGCAGGGAAACACAAAAGAAGTTTTACTAACACCACAACATGCTTACACAAAAGCATTATTGGCATGCAGGCCAGCAGGCAAAGATAAAAGTGCCAGACTGCCTGTGGTAAGTGATTTTATTAATAATGAAAACAAAGAGATTGTATATGCAAAGGCTGATGCTTTATTAAAAGAAAACGTATTGGTAAATAAAGAAAATACTGCTGTTCCAGCTATTGCATTGACGGTAAAAAACCTTTCTGTGCACTATGCTGCAAAGAAAAAAATATTTGGTAAACCTGAATTTTTAAAAGCAGTAGATGATGTAAGCTTTGAAGTATTTGAAGGTGAAACGCTGGGGCTTGTAGGTGAAAGCGGGTGCGGTAAAACTACATTAGGCAGAACTATTTTACAGTTAATACCTGCAACAAGCGGCAACATAATTTTAGGGCAAAAAGACATAACCACATACAAGCCTGCCGAACTGCGCCGCCTGCGAAAGGATTTACAGATTATTTTTCAGGATCCTTATGGCTCACTAAACCCACGCATTTCAATTGGCAATGCCATTTTAGAACCATTGCAGGTGCATGGCATTTTACAAAACAACAGGCAGCGAAAAGATAAAGTGATTGAGCTGCTTGAAAAAGTAGATTTAACCAGCGAACATTTTGACCGCTATCCACACCAGTTTAGCGGCGGGCAGCGCCAACGCATTTGTATTGCACGTGCATTGGCACTTAACCCCTCTTTTTTAATTTTTGATGAAAGCGTGAGCGCCCTTGATGTAAGCGTGCAGGCACAGGTGCTTAACCTGCTGAATGATTTAAAGAGGGAATTTAATTTTACTGCCATTTTTATTTCACACGACCTGTCTGTTGTGCATTACATAAGCGACCGCATAATGGTAATGCATAAAGGAAAAATTGTGGAAACAGGCACTGCATCGCAAATATGGCTGCACCCGCAGCAGGAATATACCCAGCAACTAATTAATGCTGTACCAGGCAGGCAATTGAGTTTTAGTTAAAACTTATTGTAATAAAAAAGGATCTACTCTTTTAAAGGTTGCAGAATTTAGTAATTATACCGCCTATGGTTTAAAACTATATTTTATACTTGTCATTTCGACCGAAGGGAGAAATCTGAAAAAATAAGTAACAAATAGATTTCTCCCTTCGGTCGAAATGACAGTGTGTTTTTAAAGCCTGTTGGTATTAATTAATTCAGCACCGAAGAGGCAACTGCTTAATCCCCATACCGGTTAGTTTTGACTTTTTCGGTAATAATATCTCTGTACTCATCATAAGTGTTATCATAAAAACGGGCGGCACTGCTGTGTTTTTGGTACTGCATAGTTTTTAATTTTTTCAGCAGTTGCTCCTTCACAGGTTTTTCTTCGTCCAGCTTATTATCATCTTCCATGCCATAGCTATAACCACCGCTGCTTGTAAATTCATCGTTATCATCGTCAAACTCTTTTGCATTTTCTGGCTGCAATCCAAACGAAACAAGCTTCCACTTCTTATCAGTTTTTTTAGTTTTATACTTATAAAAATATACCAGCCCTTTTTTTTCCTTGTAAGATGTTATCAGCTTATCCAGCAATACCAGTGTATCGTAGCGGTTGTAATATGAGGTACTGCTCATTAATGCACTCTTAACCAAATCGGCCTGTGTATTATATTTTGCCGGAAATTTATCCAGCAACTTCGCCTTTTTAAGCCTGCGGTATAAACTAATGCGGTAATCGTCATCGGCCGCATAGCTAAGTAACAAAGAATCGGACACAGCTTTTTTATTACGCAGCAATAAAAGCATTGTGTTAAAGCGTATTTCTTTATTCTTCAGCTTCATAATATCTTCAAAAAATTGCGGCACACCTGGATTTTTATCCCAGTAAGGCAGCAGCAATACAGCATAACTTTCCAGCAGCTCATTGGTTTTATCTTTGTTATTGTCATAACGGTTTTCGTCGTCATCTGCTTTGTTTTCCTTTTCAGCTTTTGCAATTGACTGCTGGCTTTCTCTGGCTTTTTCTTTTTTAAGCTCCTGCTTGGCCTCCACGTAAAATTTGGGCAGGTATTGCTCGTAGTCTTTCGCATCAACATACCCACTGTCCACAAGTGTGGTAAGCAGTTCCATTACTGTTCCTTTATAATCATCCAGATTAATCAGTTGCATCATATCTGGAAAAACAATTTTGGCAAGAGACAGCGTATCATACAAAGGAAACCAGTTGCCACTGTAACTGGTTTTACTTTTTTTAAATGCACGGGCCACAGCCCCAACGCCTGCGTAATCGTTATACCTGTAATTGTAACTGCTGTTATCATCATCAGTTACCACAGGCGGCTCCATAATAATAAGATCTTTAAATGCTGTAAACGATTTTTTTGTTTGCATACGCAGCAGAGCCTGCAGCACTGTGTTCTGCAAATCAGCAGTATCTTTTGCTTTTACATACAGTGTTTTAAAGTAATCAACAAGGCTGCTGTCTTTAATATCAGATAGTGTGGAAATAAAATCCTGTTTCAGTTGCAGGTAGTCTTTCGATTGCCAGGTGAGTGTATCTACAATACGTTTAAGCTGGAGCACATCAGCACTGTCAAAATCAATTTTATCCATCAGCTTTAATGCCTTTGCATGGGTAGCACTGTCATTACTTATAAAATTTTTAAAAAATTCTGCATTGCGTTTAGCATAAGGCGATGCCGCAGTTAATGTATCTGCAGGTGCAAATGAAGTAATAAAGTTTGCAAGTAAACTGCTTTGCGGTGTAAGTGTATCTGTTTGTGCAACTACCACAAAAACATGTGCGCCTTTGTTAAACGCTTTACTTATAATGGTGCGGCTGCTGCCGGTATCTGTTATTTGGCGCAACATATATTTAAAACCCGATGCCGTTATACCGCTGTCCTTTTTTAAGGTAAGATACGATTGTCCTTTACTCATTTCATCTTGCAACAAGCCACCACCCCTAAACATTTCCAGCGAGTCTTTATTACTGCTGTTTTTAGGTATCTGCATATAGGCAACAAAAATTTTCTCGCCGGTGGTGTCTGTACCAATAGTTTTAAATTTTATTTTGGGTACAGCGGTAGCTTCATCATCATCTGCACCATAACTTCCCATCATATTTTGGAGTGTTTCCATTAAATCGTTTTGTTTTTTCTCATTAGGAAAAACAGGTGATTTTACAGTAAAACGCATAGCAGTATCAGTACGTAGTTTTACCTCGGGGTAAATTATTGGCACAATACGAAATGAATCAAAGTACTGTTTAGCATTTTTCAATTCGTTTTTATAATGTGCAATTTGTGTAAAATAATTAGTACCCTGTATTAAATAACGCACTGTGCTAAAACTACCGTCTTTATGTTTATACTTACAGTCAAGCGCAGGATAGCCCTGCCATTTTGTAAGCTGACGGTTAAGCTGCTTCTCAATAATTTCACTGCTGGCATAACTTTCATCCATCAGGTTTAAATCAAAAGTATCTTCCTCAATAAAATTATAATTATGTATGCTGGCTTTAAAAAGTGAGTAGGTTATTTTTTCTGCTTTATCATAGGCAGTATACTCCAGCCTGTCGCTGCTAAAATCTTTTTGCAGCACGGGCATATGCGGCATTTTTGCTGTAAAGCCTCCTGTTGCAGGGGTAAAATTTACCCAGCTATTATCTGCTGCTGCCTTAAAATTTATTGAGTTGAAAAAACGGCCTGCTTCATTACCTTCATTTACATAATCTCCAATGCCGCTAATTTTAAAAATCAACACTTCAAAAGGTGTAATAAAAATATTATAGCGCTGCACATCTCCCCTTCTGGTGCGGTTGGTAATATCAAAACCTTTGTAACCATTTTTAGTAATGGCAGTTTTCTTCAGCATTTTACCGGGAATATTTTCATACAGCAAACTGTCCACCTTTTTGTACACTTCACTTTCATCATCACCCAGCAGCGTACCATTTGTTTTTACACGGCTTACCACATAGTAAGCACCATTACCCATATCAGCATATTGTTTTGTATTTAAATCTTCAAACTTGCTAAAGCTGTAAAATTTATCTCCGGGAATTTCTACAGTAAAAGCTGCGTCGTCTGCACTTACCTGTTTAAATGTTACCGGCACTCTAATTTTGTCTATGGCTTCTTTTTGCTGTCCGTCTCTCTCCCCCATTTTTACAGGGCGCAGCTTATAGCCTTTTGCCCGCAGCATTTCAATTACACCACGTTTGCCGGGCAGGTGTGCACAACCCACCCCTACAAATAAACTTGTTTTGCTTTTAATAATAGAGTCTATATTATCAGCCTGAATTTCGTTGCGTTTGAATAAAAATTTTTCTAAAAAGGCTTTGCTGTTAAATTGTTTTTGTTCCAGGCTGTCCAGCATATCCAAATCCCCCTTGCGGTATGCATCTTCTATTGTGTACGGATTTTTAACTGCATCGGCGTAGCTGTACTCCTCATCGTCATAACTGCGTTTGGCAGTACGTTTTTCTTTTGCGGCATCTTTATAAGCTTCAGCCACCAGTTTTTCGCTCTCTTCAAAGTTTTCAACCCCCGCCAATTTTTTACCCAGCTTATTGCCTGTTTGAAAAATATACATGTCCAGATAAGTATCTTCCTCAAAATCAGCCCCGTAATTATAGGTGCGGTACAGCATACCGTTAATCATGGCAGGTTCAGTTGCTAAAGCAAGCTTCAGGTTACTTTCGTACTTGCTTACGGCAAAAGTTTTTTTACGCAAATAATCATTTGGCATGTCAAACATTCCGGTTAAATAATCTTCGGCCATGCCCCGGCTGTTGTTATT
>JAGVCC010000402.1 GCA_020059395.1 Chitinophagales bacterium
AAAAGGTATTCAGCAAATTATTTCACAGCCAATACAAACCTGGAAAGATGAGTTGCTGAATGATTTTGAAATACCTGTGTTTAAAGCACATCCGCCAATAAAAGAAATAAAAGAAAATTTGTACAATTCAGGCGCTTTATATGCAGCTATGAGCGGCAGTGGCAGCACCGTGTTTGGTATTTTTAATAAAGCAGTTTCCCTGCAGCATTATACTGAAAGGAGTTACTTTACAGCCCTATTATAAGTAACGTCTCTGTTTGAAATTTCTCTTTTAAACGCAGAGAAAAGAAGAAGCAGAGAATACGCTGAGAATCTCTGCGAAAACTCTTTTCCTCTGCTTCTCTGCGCTAAAAAAAATCTAATTGATACACCACCCTGTTATAAAATTGCCGCTATGACTGAAAAAAAATATTATCTTGCATCAAATTTTACAGCTATTACAGCTTTATTAACCATACAATCCTTTTCTTTCCTCAGCACTAATCTTGATTTGCTGAACCATCGAAGTATCTGATGCCTTAACTCCGCTGTTGCGGAGAACCTGACCGCATTTCTATTATTTTATTCCTTTAATTTTTTCTATGCAAGTTTTAAATGCAGCATCTGCCACAACACAACATTATCTTGATTTAGAAGATAAATACGGTGCACACAATTACCATCCCTTACCAGTGGTTTTAAACCGTGGCGAAGGTGTTTTTTTATATGATGTAGATGGTAAGCGTTATTATGATTTTCTCAGCGGTTACTCTGCCGTAAATCAGGGCCATTGCCATCCTAAAATAATTGCAGCTCTTATTGAACAGGCGCAGCAGCTTACACTTACATCAAGGGCTTTTCACAGCAACTTATTAGGCGAATATGAAAAGTATATTACCGGATATTTTGGCTATGATAAAGTATTGCCCATGAATACCGGCGTAGAAGCTGTGGAAACGGCTTTAAAATTGAGCCGCAAATGGGGCTATAAAGTAAAAAGTATTGCAGAAAATGCTGCAAAAATTATTGTATGCCAGGGTAATTTTCATGGCCGCACCACGGGTGTAATTTCTTTTAGCAGCGACCCAGATGCTACAAAAGAGTTTGGCCCTTATATGCCCGGTTATGTTGCCATACCCTATAATGATACTGCTGCACTTGAAAAAGAAATGCAGGATAAAAATGTGGTGGCGTTTTTATTTGAACCTATTCAAGGTGAAGCCGGCGTATTAGTACCCGATGATGGTTATTATAAAAAAGTACGCACACTTTGTGATGAATATAATGTGCTGATGGTTGCTGATGAAATACAAACAGGCCTTGCACGTACAGGTACAATGCTGGCATGCGATCATGAAAATGTGCAACCTGATATTTTGATATTAGGCAAAGCTTTAAGCGGCGGTGTTTTACCAGTAAGCGCTGTTTTATGTAATAATGAAATTATGATGACCATAAAACCCGGCGAACATGGCAGCACTTATGGCGGCAACCCTTTGGCATGTAAAGTGGCAATTGCCGCATTACAGATTTTAAAAGACGAACAGCTTACTGAAAACGCAGCTGCAATGGGCAACTTATTGAGAACTGAATTACGCAATCTTAACTCACCTTTTATTGAAACAGTAAGAGGCAGGGGTTTATTAAATGCCATTGTAATAAAACACGCCAATAAAGAAGCCGCCTGGCAGCTTTGCCTTAATTTAAAAGATAAAGGCCTGCTGGCAAAACCTACTCATGGAGATAAAATACGTTTTGCACCACCGTTGGTAATTACAAAAGAACAAATACTGGAGTGCGTGCAAATAATTAAAGGGGCATTAGAAGAACTCTAATATCAGCTTAAAGCATAATCAACTGCTGCTTTGCAATGTATTTGGATGGTATCAAAAGGCGTTGCGTCAATATCTTCCGGTTTTATTAAAATGGGTATTTCGGTACAGCCCAAAATAAAACCTGTTGCACCATCCTTTATAAGCGCTTTCATAATACGCAGGTATTCATTTTTGGTAGTTGGTAAAAAAATATTTTTACTAAATTCTTCATAGATAGAATTGTTGATGTAAGCTATATCAGCTTCGTCTGGAATCATTACTTCAATTCCTTTTGCCTTTAACCGGTCTTTATAAAAATCAAGCTGCATGGTGTATTTGGTACCCAGCAATGCAACTTTTGTTAATTCTTTTGTATTAATTTCTTAAGCTACAGCATCTGCAATATGAATAACGGGTATGGTAACAGTGGCCTGAATTTCATCTGCAATTTTATGCATCGTGTTGGCGCCAATTAAAATACAATTGGCCCCAGCCTGTTGCAATCCTTTTGCGACAGCACAAATAATAGTTGCAATACCCTTCCAGTCATTATTTTCTGTAAGCGTTTTTATTTCGTTAAAATCCAATGAGTGTAAAATAATTTTTGCAGAGTATACACCTCCCAGCCTTTCGTTTACAAGTTGGTTTAATGTTTTATAATATTCCGCTGTGGAAAGCCATGTTAAGCCACCTATCAAACCAATTGTCTTCATAAAAAAAAATTTCTGTCGAAAAACGAGTTCAATTTATATAATTTTTTGTTAACGACGCAGTAATAAAAAGCCGTGACTGTCAAAGAAAATGGCACTGCAACCATTTGATTATAATTTAGTTATGTAAATACTTCGGTGTTTAGCCATAACAAAACAACTGTAACATCAGTTATATAAAAATTACTAAGCAGTTTACCTTTGCACAACAATTCAGTAACACTGCGCTACTTACTGGCAATTATACCCTTGTTTGTTAATTGAAAAAAATCCGGCCAGACGATATTTATTATTACCGCCTGACTTAAGAAAAAAAATTTGTAACCTAAAACTTAGAGATATGACAAGTGAAGCAATGGGAGCAGGTAAACCCGTAAACAAAGAAACCCTGAAAGAACTATTGAAAGAA
>JAGVCC010000238.1 GCA_020059395.1 Chitinophagales bacterium
AGCAGCTTTTTACAATTACCGCTTAATGGAAATACCGGAGCACCTGCTGGATGCGGTAAAAGTTAGCAGCACCAATATACGCAACGCCATTATACATGGTTATATTGACGAAGCCAATAAACTGCTGGGCTACCATTTCTTTTTTGAAGGCGAAGTGGTGCATGGCGATAAGATTGGACGCACCATAGGCTACCCCACTGCCAATTTAAAAATTACCGACGACGAAAAAATTGTACTGGGCGATGGTATTTATGCTGTATATGCCGATGTGGACGGCAAGCACTACAAAGGCATGATGAGCATTGGCTTTCGCCCCACTGTAAATGGTAAAAAACGTGTAACAGAAGTAAACCTTTTTGATTTTACCAATGAAATTTACGGGCATGTTATACGGGTACACGTTGTAAAATACCTGCGCAGCGAAGTAAAGTTTAACGGCCTTGAAGCACTTAAGGAACAACTGCACCAGGATAAGTTGGATAGTTTGAAATGGTTGTGATTTTTTTTGGGACGGGCATTTGCACCTTGATTGGAATTCATTGGCGACGCTCCGTTCAACGGAATATCATTGTGGGGCTTTTATTGCAGCGTAGATTTAAGCCTAGGATTGCAATTTTTTTGGACGTGAATTTATCAAAAAAATATTTTTTTATAAATTATTAGTATAATGTATTTATCTTTCAGCGATTATTCAAATCAAAACTTACTAAAATGAAACCAACACATTATTTTCTGTTTTTACTTTGCCTTACTTTTTCATCTTGTGTAACCTTTAAACAGTTTGACAATCGGGCAAAATCAGCAAGGGAAACATCTTATGAAGCCTCAATAGTCAAAAAGGATGGTAAAATTATTTCAGGAGAAGTTTTAAAGCATAAAAACCATGACCCGTATGATGCAAACCTTGTTCGTGTAATTAACAGCGAAAATGCATTTACAATTGATGGGCAAAATTATCATGACAGCAATGTTGTTGCGTTTCAGGATAAGAAGGCTTATCACAAGCGATTCAACAATATTTTTTTGGTAAGGCTTGTAAAAGGAAAAATAAATTTATATTATTTTGACAATACGGGTTATGATAAAACAACCACTTTTAACTCGGGTGGGCCAACAACAATAAACAGTACAAGTACTCGAAAAAGTGCTTTCTTCTTTGAAAAAGAAAAAGACAAGATTTTGCCCATAGGAATAAGTGAATTGAAAAAAGCAGTTGAAGACAATCAGAAAGTGCTAAATAAACTTACTTCTTACTATCCTAAAGATTCGTATTCAAAAGAATTGAACATTGAAAAGTTAGTTTCAGTTGTTGAGGCTTATAATGAATGAAATTTCACACACTAGCCCCATTCTGGTTCAGATATGCAGGGAAATCAATGCAGTGTAGCATATCGTGTCACTAAAAAAACTACACACCTAATGAAATAATTCTTAAAAAAGCACAGGCACCCTAACACACAATATAGAACCTGCATATCTGCGGCAGTAGTTGCAATATTTAATTTAGGGTAATCTTAAAGTACAAATTTGGCTAAAGCCAAAACCATTCATTCCACTTCCTCCAGCTAAAGCAGGAGGAAATTAATTACAACACTATTTCAATTGCCACTGGCTTCAGCCAGTGGTAAAAGCAAACATCATTTTTGGCTTTAGCCAAACTGCAACACCATGCTTATAAAAATATTTTTTTAATCTTGAGTGTTACTCTGCCAATAAAACCTCAAGCAGCTCATGCACTTTAGGGCTGTTCCAGTCGGCAGCACCAGGTACCTGCATGGCTATTTTTCCATCTTTACCAATTATAAAAGTAGTGGGCAGCATAGTTGTTTGTAATAAAGAAGGCGCAGCAGACACTTCAAAAAAAACAGGTATAGTATATCCATTTTTTACAAGAAATGAGTTTACGCTGCTCAACTCATCATTAGTCACAAAATAAAAATCCGCTTTAGTTTTAAAAGCATCAAACAGTTTTTGCATGGAGGGCATTTCTGCCACACAGGGCGGGCACCAGGTGGCCCAGTGGTTAACTACAGTTACTCTATTTTTCGATAATGAAAAATCAACAACGGGCCCGTTTAATGCCTTTAATGTCCAGGCATAGCTGCTGAGTGTTGCTCTTTTATTTGCATCAATTTTTTTGGGTGCAGATGAAAATAGCTTCTGTATATACACCTGCACGGGCATGCGTATTTGCGGTATCAGCAGCAGCGCTAATAATACAATAAAAAAAATATTACCGTAATGTTTTTTTAAAAATTTCATGCTACAGCTTACATTTTACCTGCTGCAAATTACAAAAAGACAAATTGGTATTCAACCTGAAAAAACTTTATGGCACAATGTATTTTTTCTCTGCATAACTAAGGGCTGTAAAAATACCCAAGGCATCGCCACTTATATTTCCTTTGGCAAATACAGGCTGTGCTAATGGATTGCCTGCGGCATCTTCTGCGGTATTTATACTTTCTAAAAATTCAAAATAATCCTGATTTAAATTGTACAACCTTACTGTTACAGAGTCGCCGCTTTTATAAATAAAACGGGTAAATAAACTAAATGCGGTGCCGTTAAATAACCTGTCGGTAAATCTAAAATTGCCACGATTTTCTGTGCTTAGTTCATTAATAAAAACAAAACGTCTGTAATAATTATTTACAGCACCGGGGTCAGTAAACACAAAGCCTATGCTCACTTCGTTATCAATATTAACTGCATGGTTAACACTGTCTATTGGCACAGGTGGTAATAATTTTGTGGCTGCTGTATATAATTTTCCGCTGGTGCTGTCAAACACGGTTAGTGTATAGGTGTTTACATAATCTGTGCCCATTATTACCGGGCTGCTGTAATTGTAAACCCTGCCGTTGGCACTGTCAATATAAGGGCTATTACGCAATGTATCTGTAATGCCATTGTGGCTAATGGTAACCCTTGCCCTGCTTACCAGCAACACAGGCTGCGTATTGCTGATACCAGCACTGGTTTGTAATGCAACGGCCAGTCTTTTTTGTGGTATTAAATAAGCTTCCACCACCAGCCGGTTTTCATCTGGAGGTAAATTAACCGTAATAGGTTTTGTACAGTGGCATAAAAATATGCTGCTGCAAAAAAGCAAAGCTTGTAAAAAAATATTTTTATTACGCATCATTTTATAATGGTTATTTAAATTTAAACTGGTAAGTAACGGCAGGTAAAATAGGAAAAAGGCTTACCAGTTCTGGTTTAAAACTTTCGGTTATACCCTGTGCATTTACTACAGGTGTGTATTGTAAAAACAATGGATTAAGCCGGCTGTACGCATTGTATAAACTAAACACCCACTCCCGCTCTCCCCACTTTTTTTGTTTACGAATGGTTAAGCCAATATCCATGCGGTGTGTGGCAGGCAGTTTATAATTGCCCCTGCCGGTAAACACAGGTATTTGCTGTGGGTTGCCTGTAATATCCTGAAAAGTAAACCTGCCCTGCGGTACGCTTACATAATTTCCGCTGCCATACACCCATGTACCGCTTAATGAAATACTGCTGCTTAATTTATGAATGACAACAACACTAATGTCGTTCCTTCTGTCGTAAATGGGCCGGAAGGCTTTACCATTATTTACGGCATCAAACTGTCGCCATGTCCATGCCAATGTATAACCCACCCATCCTGTAGTGCGGCCCCTCTTTTTTTCAATGTACCATTCGGTACCGTATGCCCATGCTTTGCCAAAAACAAATTCTTTTTCAAAATTATTATTTAAAAAAATGTTGGCACCGTCTCTTAAATCAACTGCATTTTTTACCCATTTGTAATAAATTTCTGCATTAATAAAAAACCTGTTTTGGCTAATGCTTCTGCTGTAACCAAGGCCTGCCTGCTGCCCGTTTTGCGGTTTTACTCCGGCGGTGCTGGGGTACCAAATATCTGTAGGCAATGCTGCACCGGTGGTACTTACCAAATGCAGGTATTGATACATTTTTGTGTAATTTATTTTAAAACTTTGTGTGGAGTCAATTGCAAATCTAATAGCCGCCCTTGGCTCAGTGCCAAAATACCATTTGCCGTTTTGTACAAAAGAGCTGTACCGCAGGCCATAATTAATGCGCCATTTTTTTGTGGGTGCCACATCATGCAATATATAAGCACTCATTTGATTTCCTGTTATCCGGTTGCCGGTACTTAAATCAGAAAATGTTGTGCTGATACCAAATTTACCCACTTCAAACCTGTGGTTAATAAATTGCAAGCCTGCCTGCACAGTACTTATGTCAGATGCCTTAATACTAATATCGCTTTTAATGCTTTTATCATAAATATCGCTGCCCACACTTACATTGTTTACACCAAAGCGGTTATTAATACGGTATTGGTAGCCGCCAAAATAAGCCACTGTGCTAAGGGTAGCGTTATCATTTATCTGCCTTTTCCATTCGGTACTTGCAGCGGTATTTCCCCACTGCAGCTTATTTGAAAAATTAGTTCTGGCCTGCGTAAAAAAATCTTTCCCATAATAAAAATTTACCGAGAGGTTATCTTTATTACTTAATTTAAAACTGGCTTTTCCGTTAATATCGTAAAAATAATAAGCAGGTATTTGCAGGCTGTCGGGAAGTGTTTTATTAAACAGCCCGGTTACTAAATTAACATAAGTGCGCCTTGCACTTACAATGAAGCTGTGTTTGTTTTTTTTAATGGGCCCATCAATACTAATACGGGAAGATATGAGGCCAATACCACCCTGCACCCTTATTTTATCGCTTCTTCCGTTATTCATTTTTACATCCAGCACACTGCTTAAACGGCCGCCATACCTTGCAGGAAATCCTCCTTTATACACTTCCACTTCATTTACAGCATCCTGATTAAGCACACTAAAAAACCCCAATAAATGGCTGGGGTTATATACGGGCACTCCATCTATTAAAAATAAATTTTGGTCAATACCGCCACCACGTACATAAATACCTGCTGTGCCTTCTCCCCCGCTTTTTATTCCTGGTTTTAATTGCAGTACTTTAATAATATCCACTTCGCCAAAAATTGCGGGCAGCAATTTTGCTTCGTTCATTGTAATGCGTTCCACCGCCATTTGTGTTGTTGCAACTTTTTGCAATGGTTGATTTTTATCGTTTACTACAATTACTTCTTCCAGCTGCTTTACATTTTTCTCAAATAAATTTAAGGTAACAGAGGTGTCATTTTGTACAGTTAGCTGTGTATGCTTTGTTTTAAAACCAACAGAAGAAATTTCAATTTTGTAAACCCCGGCCTGCAGCAGCATTTTAAAAAAACCTGTGGAGTCGCCTATAACTGCATTTGAGCCACCGGTAATTTTTACAGTAGCATTTTTAACCGGCACACCGGCTACAGTTATAATTTTACCCTGCAGTAAATATTTATTTTGCTGGCCATAGCTACTTAACTGCAGCATACAAAAAAACAATAAACAAAAAGCACAACGACTTATTAGCGGCATGTAACAAAAAATTTTACAACATTAAAATTGCGCCGCAGCTGGCGTTTCGGCAAAAAAAAACAAGTATACAATATAAACGCAATTTTAATTGGTTAGGTTTCCTTGCGGCATAAATATTTTTGCTCGCTTGCACATGCTTTATTTTGGCACATCATATAAAAGTTTATTTTAGTGTTTTAAGTATCAGTTTTACCTTAAATAAACACTTATTTCAAAACAACAGCGACCAATTAATGCCTCTATCAAGACGAAAATTTATAAAGCGCTTTTTATTAATCGGCACCGGTGCTGTACTTGCGGATGCGTTTTTTATTGAAAAGTTTTTTATTGAAACCAAAGAGTTTTATGTGGGTAATGCCACTAAAGAAACCCCAAACATTAAAGTGGTGCAGGTTTCTGATTTACACCTGCAAAAAGTTAATTACCAATTAAAGCAACTGGCAAAGCGCATTAATAAATTAAACCCCCACTTAATTGGTTTTACTGGAGATGCTGTTGACAAAGCTGAAAACCTTGAAGTACTCAGTAGTTTTTTACAGTTATTAGATAAGAACATAAAAAAAGTGGCCATACTTGGTAATTGGGAGTATTGGGGCGGTATTAATATTGAAGCATTAAAAAATATTTACACTAATAATAACTGTACGCTGCTTGTTAACGAAAGCCAGCAGTTTACTTTCGATGATAAAACAATTTCGATAACCGGTGTAGATGATTTTGTTGGCGGCGCTGCAAATATTGAAGCAGCTCTTAAAAACTATACTCCCGCTAATCACCATATAATTTTAAACCACTGCCCGCAATACAGCAATGCTATTACACAATATTTAAAGAATGGCATTAAAGCAGATTGCATTTTAAGCGGCCATACCCATGGCGGGCAGATAAACATTTTAGGGTTTATTCCATTTTTACCACAAGGCAGTGGAAAATATATAAAGGGCTGGTACAATACACAGCCGAAAATGTATGTGAGCAAAGGTATTGGTACCAGTATTTTTCCTGCAAGGTTTGGTGCACGGGCAGAAATTGCAATATTTAATTTAGGGTAATCTTAAACTTCAAGTTTGGCTAAAGCCAAAACACAGTATTCCAAAAAATAAAAATGGCACCTTACGGGGTGCCTAATTTTTTTCATTCCAGAGGTTGTCTTTACACGTAGGTTTGGATATTGAATTCAGCGGTGTTTTTCATAAGAACTGAACTTAAAAATACTTTGGTTAATTGGATAGTTGGATATTGCTGTAATTAATGTTATTGGTCATTAATTATTTGCTGGTATAAAAGTACAACTACACCAACTTTTACACAAGCGCAAAATTGCCCCTTTTTTTGTAGGATGAAAATACACAAGCCAATAGTAGTTTAACGATGAAAGGCTCTGAAAAATACGTTTTATGTAAAGTGATATTCACTAAAAAGCGCAGACAGCATGTTTTAAAACCCATGCCAAAAATATAAAACTGCTATTTTGTTGCAGCTATACCATTGTCGGCACTACTCCGCTGCAAAAAATTCATTAATGCACTTTCTGCATCAGCGGCAGCTTTTTTAAGGTTAATCTGTCCTGTAAGCTCACTATATTGTTTGGTACGGTTGGTAACAAAAGGGCCTTCTAAAACTGTTTCATCATTTTTAGTTACAATTGTAAGCACATTCAACTGGTATACATTTTTGTCGGTTTGCGGATAGTCGTTTACTAGCAGCGCATCATCCTGCACTATTATTTTACCATCTTTTGCCACCCTTACTTTTACTTTTTTTATACCAAAATATTTTTTGCCATCTACAGCAAACCATGAGTGGGAATATCCTGTAAGCTTTCCGTTTTCACTGCTTATAAAAATTTCGTAAGGAAGCGTCTGTTTAGTTGAGTCGTTGTAAAGAGTGCCTTTCCAAAGGCCTGTAATGTTCTGGCTGGCCGCCAGCAGCGGGGTGCAAAACACCAGCGCCGCTAAAAAAATGCGTTTCATAAGGTTGTTTTAAGGATTGTCGGAGCAGTATTAACGTTAAAAGCCTTGTTTTATTTGATATAACAAGGGAAGTTTTTTAAAATAAAAAAAGGCACTTTTTTGAGTGCCAATAATTTTTGCTAAGGAGGTAAAATAGAAGTTGACTGATATTGGATTTTGTTACCGTTCTTCGTTGGTATTGGATTTGGAAAATTACTTTGGTTTGTCAGGATTGTTGGATACAATTTTGATTGATTTGTTTAACACTTATCAATCAACTTCTAACACAAAAGTAGCTCCATTACTATTGCTGCACAAGCGCATAAATGCCCATTCTTTTTGCTACAGAAATTACACACCGCTATCGTAATAGTCTCAAAAAAATAATAGTAAAACTACGTTTGGTATATCCTGTTTATATAAATTGCTTTAAATTACGCATCGTTAAAATTAAATTACTTGCTATGTCCACCCGTAAACAGTTTCTGCAGCAGGCCTCACTTTTAAGCGCAGGCAGTTTAGTTGCTTCTGCATTAGGTAATAACGTGTTTGCAATATTTAAAAACCGCATTGCACCATCAGACCAAATTAATGTTGGTGTAATTGGTATTAATGGCATGGGCTGGAGCAACCTTGTATCTATTTTAAAAATACCGGGTGTAAATGTGGTTGCGCTGTGCGACGTTGATAAAAACGTTATTAACCGCCGCCTTTCAGATCTTGCAAAGATGAACGTAAACACTGCAGTAATAAAAACTTTTGCAGATTATAGGGCGCTGCTTGATGTGAAGGATATTGATGCAGTTATAATAGGAACGCCAGACCACTGGCATTGCCTTCAAATGGTGCATGCCTGCCAGGCCGGTAAAGATGTGTATGTGGAAAAGCCCGTTGGCAACTCAATTCAAGAATGTCGTGTTATGATGGCTGCTCAGCAAAAATATAACCGTGTGGTACAGGCTGGCCAATGGCAACGCAGCCAGCAACATTTTAAAGATGCTGTTGATTTTATAGCCACCGGGCAACTGGGTAATATACGCACCGTAAAAGTTTGGTGTTATTTAGGCTGGAAACAACCATTGCCACCAATGGCAGATGCTGCAATACCTGAAGGCGTTGACTACAAACAGTGGATTGGTCCTTCACAAATGCGGCCTTTTAATCCGCACCGCTTTCATTTTAC
>JAGVCC010000248.1 GCA_020059395.1 Chitinophagales bacterium
GCCACATCCGGATTTAAATTAAAATACTGTTGTTCTAAAATTTTGTATGCGGCTGATGGTGTTTTTTCAAAACCGTTGTTAAACGTAAAACTTGCTGCTGATGTAAGGCGTTTGTCTTTATCATTATTTATTTGATAAAAAACTTTTGCAGTATCAAAAAAGTAAATGCCGGGCACACTGAATGTACCATCTGTATTTAATGGAATAGATAAAAATGTACCGCCGGTTTTTCCTGTGCGTACAACAGCGGTAAGCGATTTATCTTTTAACTGTGTTTTACTTAGGCCATATACATTACCCTGCATGGTGATGTAATTGTCGGGCTGTCTTTTTACAACAGGCCATCTACCTGTAATCATATCCTGCCATTTGTAGCGGCGCCATCCATTTGTCATCATTACCAAATCAAGATGCTGCTTTACACTGTCAGCGTCGCTGTTAAAATAATAGGCAGGGTTATATACGTAGCCCTTCAAATCTGTGGTAAGCAGCAGGGCGGAAAAAATACTTTCTTTATTTTTTGTTTCAGCTTCAAATCCTGCATCGGTTACGGCTATTGATAAATTGCTTAAAAGATTTGCCCCCACATCAACCTGCAACACTGTTTTACCATGTGGTGTAAGATCTTTTTTTGCGGCATGTAAATCAGTTAAAAAATAGTAGCTATTGTTGTTTACAAACACCAGCCGCTCTGCCACTGGTATATTATTGGCATTAAAAATGGTGATGATCATAATACCATCTGGCAAACTGTCTGCAACAATGGGTGCAGTAACCTGTGTTTTTTGTGTAAGCTTAATGGTGGCACCATATACCGTTTGATGGTTTATTTGCGCCAGTACTGTAAGCTGTTTAAAAGCATCATCAATAATTTCGGGGCGGTTAAGGGTATATAAAATTTCGCCGTTGTTTTGCTGTATGCGTAATGCAATACCTTCTTTTTTAGCTGCCGGTAAATCTGTCTGGTGCAACATACCATCTGGCCCTTTCCAGTTTACTTTATATTTTTCATCAAACATGGGCGTATAGGCAAACATGCCCATACCATTATGTGTGGTTACGATATTGGTAAGTACTTTATTTTTACTGTCAGTTACCGTACCACCTACAACAACAGGCATCCCCTCGCTGTCAACGGCTTTAAATGCCATACGGCAGTTAATATTTTCTATGGCATCTCCTCCTTCGGCAAAAAGTGTAAGTGTATAAGCCGGTGTATTTTTTTTTACAACTTCCTGTTTGGGGTTTATAAGGGTTACTGGCTTTATATACATTAATGATGAGTCAAAGTTCAGCATCCAGCCGGTATAAGCCCTTACAAAAACTTTGGGGCGGTACACCGTATCTAATTCAAAAAAAGATGCGGCACCGGCCTGAAATACCGGAAGTGTTTTACGCTGCAGTACTGCGCCATTGCCATCCAGTAGCTCGGCATACATTGTTTTGCTAATGCTGGATGCATTTCCTTTTTCGGTAAGGTAGGCTTTAAACCAAATAGTTTCGCCGGGGTTATAATACTGCTTGTCATAATGCAGGTAAATTTTTTCCTGCGTGTATTGTGTGGCTGAAATGTTTAAAACCGAATCGAAATATAGCTGTGCGGTTAACTTTATATTGCAAATTAAAAGGGCAATAATCAGTGCTGCAACCGGGGTAATGTATTGTTTTTTCATTGTTGTAATTACGGGCAGTAAGTTACTGAATAATAAAGTTTGAAGTTTTAAACAGCTGTTAAATACTGTAAATTAAAAAGCAGCCACTAGAGCTGCTTTTATTAACCAGTACATAAGCTTTATACTAAATCAATATCAAAATTTACCAGCTGTACAAACTCACTTAAGCGTACATCAATATCTTCTTTGGTAATTTCTTTCAGTCTTTCAGGGCCAAATTTTTCTACACAAAAACTTGCCATGGCACTGCCTACAATAATGGCGGTTTTCATGTTATCAAAACTAATGTCTTTTGTTTTTGCAAGGTGGCCAATAAAGCCACCGGCAAAAGTATCGCCTGCTCCTGTTGGGTCAAACACTTCTTCCAAAGGCAGGGCTGGTGCAAAAAACACATGGTTTTCATTAAACAGTAAAGCACCGTGTTCACCTTTTTTAATAATTAAAAACTTAGGACCCATAGCCATAATAGCACGGGCAGCTTTTACTAATGAAAGTTCTCCGCTCAGTTGCCTTGCTTCACCATCGTTTACCAGCAGCACATCTACTTTTTTCAGCACTTCTTTTAAATCGTCCATAGCAATGTCCATCCAAAAATTCATGGTGTCCATTACTATTAATTTGGGGCGTACTTTAAGCTGATTAATTACACTCAGCTGCAGTTTGGGCATAAGGTTACCCAGCATTAAAAACTCTGCCCCCTGAAAGCTGTCGGGCACTATTGGGTTAAAATCGGCCAGCACATTTAAGTCTGTAACCAATGTATCCCGGCTGTTCATATCAATATGATATTTACCACTCCAGAAAAAAGATTTTTTATCAGGTACAATCTCCACACCATCCAGCTGTATGCCGCGGCGTTTCATTTCATCCATTTCTTCCTGTGGAAAATCGTACCCCACAATAGAAATTTGCTGTATAGGTGTAACAAAATTGCTGGCTGCATAAGCTACATATGTAGCACTACCGCCAATAATTTTATCTACTTTTCCAAAAGGGGTTTCAATTGCATCAAAGGCCATGGTGCCTACCGTAATAAGAGACATAGAGTGTTTTACTGTTTAGATTTAAGCATTTTAAATTGACGGGCAAAAGTAATGGTTTTAAGGCAAAGCCCCAGCAGCCCATCCTATCCTTCCCAGAGGGAAGGGAAAAGGAGAAGAACTAAGCGGAGATTGATTTAGGCGTTTATGCTTTTAGCCCCAAAGGGGCGTAATATTAATAGCCCGGGGTGCAGCCCCGGGAAAAAGAACAATGTTTTTGTTTAAGCCCTGAAGGGGCGAAATAAAAATTGTAAAACACAATTAAAGATGATAGAAGAAATATTGTTGAACGGAGCGACGCCACTGCAGTTGATAAGAATTATTACAGCTTGGTACATAAGCTTTTGCTAAAGCTTCAGCTTACAAGAAAAAAAATTACTTTTGCGCTTTAAAAATTACAATTATGAACAAAGGCCCCATCTCTAATTTTATAGAACATCATTACAGGCATTTTAATGCAGCCGCTTTAATGGATGCTGCTAAAGGATATGAAACGCATTTAACCGAAGGCGGTAAAATGATGGTAACACTTGCCGGTGCTATGAGCACGGCAGAACTGGGTTTAAGCTTTGCAGAAATGATACGCCAGGGTAAAGTGGATATTATCAGCTGCACTGGTGCCAATCTGGAAGAAGATGTAATGAACCTTGTAGCGCACAGCCATTACAAGCGTGTGCCCAACTACCGTGATTTAACACCGCAGGATGAATGGGATTTACTGGAGAACCATTATAACCGTGTTACAGATACCTGTATACCGGAAGAAGAAGCCTTCCGCCGTTTGCAAAAACATTTGCACCGCCAATGGAAGGAGGCAGAGGAAAAAGGGGAACGCTATTTTCCGCATGAGTTTTTATACAAAACCGTTTTAAGCGGCGACTTAAAACAGTACTATGAAATTGACCCTAAGAACAGCTGGATTGTGGCTGCGGCAGAAAAAAACATTCCTATTGTGGTACCGGGCTGGGAAGACAGCACTACAGGAAATATTTTTGCCAGCTATGTTATTAAAGGCGAGCTAAAGGCCAGTACTGTAAAAAGCGGTATTGAATACATGGCATGGCTGGCTGGCTGGTACACTAAAAATTGCAGCGGCAAAGGCATTGGATTTTTTCAGATTGGTGGCGGTATTGCCGGCGATTTTCCTATTTGTGTTGTGCCAATGCTGTACCAAGATATGGAGATGCATGACATCCCTTTCTGGAGCTATTTCTGTCAGATAAGTGACAGCACCACCTCATATGGTTCGTATAGCGGTGCGGTACCAAACGAAAAAATTACCTGGGGTAAATTAGATATTACCACACCTAAATTTATTGTAGAAAGCGATGCTACTATTGTGGCGCCGCTGATTTTTGCGTGGGTACTGGGCTGGTAAAAAATTATTTTTATTCACCGTCTGAATTTTTAATTGCCACTGAAACACTGAAGCACTGCACTTATTGCAGTGTAGTATGTGTGGCGGTGGCAATTTTTTATGTTGATTATTTAATTTGGCATTTGTGTTTTAATACCAATACATTTGCAGCGGAAAATGGTTCCCGATTGTATCGGGATTAAAATGGGAATCCTGTTAAAATCAGGAGCTATCCCCGTAGCTGTAAAGGCGGCCCCTCCTAACTTCCTCCGCAGGGAGAAACCGAAGGGCTAATAACTTCAAACCACTGTTCGCATTTAGCGGATGGGAAGGTAAAGCCTAAGCCAGAAGACCTGCCAATTTTCATTAAACATTTTATTAAGCTTTCGGGTGAAAGGCTTGAAGATTTAAGATTGTAAGGGCACTCTTTTATTTTCATTTTTTTATCAGGAAGCAGTCACAAAAAAATTTTTCTATAATGAAAAAGAAAATTTTTATTGCGGCTGCTGTAATTATCAGCACCGCTGCACAAGCGCAGGACAGTACAAAAAATTTAAACGAAGTGGTGGTAACAGCTACCAAGTATCCCATCAAACAATCTCTAACGGGTAAAGTACTTACCGTTATAACTCAGCAGCAACTGGAGCAAAACAAGGGCAAGGCATTAAGTGAAATACTTACCACACAGGCCGGATTAATTGTAAATGGCACTGCCAATACTTTTGGCACTAATCAGGATGTGTATGTACGTGGCGCAAGTGCCGGCAAAACGCTTATACTAATTGATGGCGTACCTGCCTATGATGTAAGCAGCATAAGCACTGCTTATGACATTAACCTGCTTGCTGTTGAGCAAATTGAACGTATTGAAATTTTAAAAGGCAGCCAAAGTACATTGTATGGCAGCGATGCTGTTGCAGGTGTAATTAATATTATTACTAAAAAAGGCGGCGATAAAAAAATGGGGGCAACTGGTAATTTTTCTGCCGGCAGCTTTAATACTTTTAAACAAAATGTAAGCCTTAACGGCACTGTTAATAAAACCAATTATAATGTACAGTTTACCCGACTTACCAGTAAAGGTTTTTCAAGCGCTTATGACCAAACAGGCAATAAAGGTTTTGATGATGATGGTATTAAAGAAAATGTTTTCCGGGCAAATATCACTCAAAAAATAAATGATAAACTTGGGCTGCGCTTTACATCGCAGCTGAGTAAATATAAAGCTGATGCTGATGCATCTGGCTTTACAGATGAAAAAGATTATACCATCACTTCAAAAAATAGTGTAGCTGGTATTGGTGCAGACTATAGTGCCGGAAAAACCAAATTGCATTTTAACTATAACTACAGCCAAACACAGCGTATTTATTTAGATGATTCGGCCTTTGTAGGTGGTTTTTCTAAATACAGTCGTGGCGAATACAACGGCAAAGCACATTTTGCAGAACTGTATACTAACACCGCAGTTTCAAAAAAAGTAGATCTGCTGGCCGGTGTTGACTACCGCATACAACAAACTGATCAGGATTATTTGTCCATCAGTTCATTTGGTCCGTACGCAACAGCACTGGGCGACAGTGCGAAAGTAAACCAGTTGGGGGCTTATGCATCTGTAGTTGTAAAAGACATTGATGGTTTTAATATGGAAGCTGGTTTGCGTTACAATAACTTTAATAAATATGGCGATGCGGTTACTTTTTCTTTCAACCCTTCGTACGTAATTAAGAATATGGTTAAAATTTTCGGCAACATCAGTTCTGGTTTTAAAGCGCCGTCTTTATACCAGGTGTATTCTGAATACCGTAACCCTTCCACAGTATTAAAGCCTGAAAAAAGTATACACTACGAAGCAGGTGTACAATATAACAAGGGCAATACCAACTTAAGGGCTGTATATTTTATACGCAACCTTACCGATGCCATTGCATTTTACACCTCTCCTTCCTTTGTGAGTTATTATATAAACGCAGACAAACAAAAAGATAAAGGTTTTGAACTGGAAGCTACATTTAAATTAGACAAAGTAACAATTACTGCCAATTATACCAATGTAGATGGTTTTATTGAAACTAAAAACGGCAGTAAAGACACTTCTTTCTTTAATTTGTACCGCCGCCCTGCACAAACTATTAACCTTAATGCAGGTTTTAATGTTTGTAAAAACTGGAGCATGAACATTGGTGTACAAACTGTAAGCAAACGTTTTGAAGCTGTGTACGCAGCGGCCCCTGTTGAAATGCCGGCATATTATATCTGGAACATTTACTCAAGTTATAAAGTGAGTAAAAATATTGCATTGTTTGCCGATTTTAAAAATATAACAAACGAAAAGTATTTTGAAGTAAGAGGGTACAACAGCCGCCGTTTTAACTTTATGGCAGGTGTTAGCATTAAACTTTAATACATGTGCAGCCACGAAGAAAAAAAATGTGCCAAATGCGGCATTGCATTTGAATGCAGGGTTGGCAACATTATAAACTGCCAATGTTACACGGTAAAACTTACCAATACGGAAAGAGACTATATAGCAACCCGGCACACAGATTGTTTGTGTGCCGGTTGTATGCTGCAATTAAAAAATGAATACCATCAGCTGCGGCAGCAACTGCAATTAAAGATTTTTTTGCGTGGCAGATAATGGTTTGATGAAGTATTAATCCCCTGTATCTTTGCGGCAAATTTTGCCGGCATGGATTTTTCTGCATTTAACCTTAAAGAAATATTAACCGTAAGCTTTACACTGTTTGCGGTTATAGATATGCTGGGCAGCATACCCATTTTAGCATCACTGCGGGAGAAAATGGGCGGTGTTATAAAATCCACACAGGCCACATTAGCCAGTGGCGCATTAATGATTTTATTTTTATTTGCTGGAAAACAGTTTTTAAACCTCCTTGGGCTTGATGTAAAAAGTTTTGCGGTGGCCGGCAGTATTGTAATTTTTATTTTAGGGCTGGAAATGATTTTAGGTTTGGAATTTTTTAAGCCCGACAAAAATGCTAAAACAGGCAGCGTGGTGCCCATTGCTTTTCCACTTATTGCAGGCAGCGGTACGCTTACCACAATAATGAGCTTAAAAGCCAATTATGAAGATGTAAATATTTTAATTGGCATATTAATAAACTGCGTGGTAATTTATTTAGTGCTTAAATCATTAAAATGGATTGAAAAAGTACTGGGGCCAAGCGGAATGGCAGTGATAAGAAAGTTTTTTGGCGTAATTTTGCTGGCCATTGCGGTAAAAATATTTGCCACCAATGCCAGTGGGTTGATTAAGTGAAAACTCAAATAATAAAAAACAAGAGCCAACCTAAACCCTATGATGCTGCAAATGCTTTTTGTTATTTGAATTTTATTTCCTGGTTCTTACTAAATAATGGCCTCGTAGTACAATGGATAGTATAAGAGTTTCCGAAGCTCCAGATCCAGGTTCGATTCCTGGCGAGGCCACAACAAATTTGAGTTATGTTTTTTGCATACGTGCTAAAAAGTACAGCACATGATTATTATTACAAAGGGCATTGCCAAGATTTAGAAAAAAGATTGTTACAGCATAATTCTGGTATGACTGAATCTATAAGACCCTATATCCCATTTGTTATAGTTTTTTTTTTAGCAATTTCAAATAGTGATTGCTGTCATTATAACTAAATAATATTTTAAATACTGCGCCAGGAGATGGTTTCTTAAAACAAAAACTCAAGTCTAGTAGTGTATTGCCCCGCCGGCTAAACGCAGTTATAACAGTGATTGTATAAAAGTTTCTGGATCTACAGAACC
>JAGVCC010000135.1 GCA_020059395.1 Chitinophagales bacterium
TTGGAATAAAAACAAAGGTTATGGCACGGCACAACACCGCAAAGCAATTGAGGAGTTTGGCCTATGCAAATATCACCGCAGAAGCTACAATATTTTACCAGCGCAAACAACCTTGTTTAAATAATTACAGCAACCCCAGCAATAACCCACCATATCCGTTCGGCTAAAGCGGTACCAAATACTGGTAATAAAAAAAAATTATTATCGTTTTAAACCTTTGTTACAGTGCCCCGTCTATTACTGTACAAAAGAATTAACAACCTTTAATTACAAATTTTAAAACAAGTATTTATGAAAACGAAAGTATTATTTACCGCAATTATTTTAGGTGCATTTTTCAGCACTGCCAGCGCACAGCAAACTATTAAAGAAAAAAATCGTCACGAACGTAAGCGTATTTCACATGGCGTAAAAAACGGCGAGTTAACAAAAGCAGAAACTGTAAATCTTGTTAAAGGCCAAAAAGAAATAAAGCAGGATGTAAAAGCCGCCAAGGCAGATGGTGTGGTAACTAAAACCGAAAGAAAAGAAATTAAACAGGATCAGCGCCAGCAAAGCCGCAAAATTTACCGTAAAAAACACAATAACAGAGATAGAAATTAATAGCTTTTGTGACAGTGATAAGTGAAGAGCCCCCGGACTGCATCCCGGGGGCTTTTATTTACGGCATTATTTTTCCCAGTTGCCAAGCCCCTGCCTGGTAACTATCCAATCGTTGGTTGTACAATCTACAATGGTAGATGGTATCATGCCGCCAATGCCGCCGTTAATTACAAAATCAACTTTATCGCCAAAATGTTCATGCATTATTTCAGGGTCGGTATATGCTTCTACCATATCTCCCGGTAAAGAAGCGCTTAATATTGGGTTGTCCAAGGCCGAAAGTATTTCATTACAAATAATATTATCGGGCACCCGCAAACCAATGGTGCTTTTTTTACCGTGTAAAATTTTGGGCACTTGTTTACTTGCCGGTAAAATAAATGTATACGGGCCAGGCAGGTAATGCTTCAGCATACGGTACAGCGGCGTATCAATGCTTTTTGTGTAATCGCTCAGGTGGCTAAGATTGCTGCAAATAAAACTAAGTTGTGCTTTTTGCGAATCGATGTTTTTTATTTTGCAAATGCGTTCCACCGCTTTGTGCTGCATAATATCGCAACCTAAACCATAAATAGTATCTGTTGGGTAAATAATCACACCGCCGTCTTTAAGGCATTCTGCCACCTGTTTTACTAAACGTGTTTGCGGATTTTGTGGATGAATATGCAGCAGCACAATAATTATTTTAAGTTATTATTTCTTGTTTACAGGTTTGTTTGCCTGCTTACTGTTAATTTTGAGGCATATTACTAACCGCAATGTTTAACCTGTTTAAAAAGAATAAAAACGACACTCCCGTACCTGAGCATCTCCCTTTTAATACTGATATTCACTCACACATATTACCCGGCATAGACGATGGCTCTCCCAATTTAGAAACTTCTTTACAGTTAATTGAAGGATTATACAATCAAGGTATAAAAAAAACCATTGCAACGCCGCATATAATTGGGGATTTATACCGCAACACGCCACAAACCATTAATACAGCACTGCAACAGGTGCAGCAGGCCTGCAGCCAAAAAGGTTTATTAATTGAAATTGCCGCAGCAGCAGAATATATGATTGATGACTATTTTATTGAACTGCTTAAAAAAGATGAGCCGCTGCTGACCCTGCATAAAAATTTATTATTAACCGAAATACCATTTACTTCCACCCCGGAAAATTTAGAAGAAATAGTGGCGTTAATTAAAGCAAAGGGCTACAAACCCATTTTAGCACATCCGGAACGGTACCACTATTTTCAGCAGCACTTTGATAAATATTTTTATTTGAAAGACATTGGGTTTACACTGCAGGTAAATTTACTTTCGTTAACAGGCTATTATGGCAGCAAGGCAGAAAAGGCAGCTGATTTTATTTTTGAAAACAATCTTGCCAGCCTTGTTGGTACCGATTTGCACCATCATAAACATTTAGAAAAAATAAGTGCTCCCCAAAACAAAATAATTTTTGAAGCACTGCTTGGTAACAGGCTGCTGAATGATTTAGATGCAGCAGCACTTGATATTAGTTAAGCCTTTTCGCTACCTTTTATTTTTTCCTTTAAGTGTGCGGCAAGCCTTAAACTTATAGCCACCACCGTTAAAGTTGGGTTAACTGCACCACCTGTAGTAAAGCAAGATGAGCTTGCTATAAAAAGGTTATCAATACCATGCACTTTACAATCAGCATCCACCACACCAGTTTTTGGGTCATCGCTCATTCTAGTTGTGCCCATATGGTGCCAGCCGCCGCTTGTATATTCAGGCAGGTCTTTAACACTGTCATCTGCCAGCCAGTCTTTCAACTTTACCCTGCCAATACCGGCACGGCCCACTTCCTGGCCAATAAGCTTATTCAGTTCAAATACCGTTTTTTTATCTAAGTGAGAAAGCTGCCAGTTTAAATCGGCCCTTGGTACACCCAGCTCATCTTTTTCTGTGGCGCTTAGTACCACCCGGGAGTTGGGGTTAGGCTCCTGCTCAGTTCTTGTAAACAAACCGTATGAGCCAAATATGCTTTTTGAAAAAGTGCGTTGCAAAAAATTTCTTTTATCCAGCGATGAGTATTTAATAAAAGTATCCATGCTTTTTCGTGGATCCTGCTCCTGATATATAGTTACTGACGGCATGGCTTTTTTAGAAAGCTGCAATGGCATTAACGACACTGTTGCATTTAAAATTTTAAGGTTCCGCTGCACATCAGGTGCCATTGCCAGTTCCGCCCTTACTTTATTTTTAGGCTGTTCATAAAATTTTAAAGGTGTTACTTCATTCAGCCACAATTCACCAGATTGAATTTCCGGGTGCTCCATAAAATACCGGCCCACTAAATCATTATCGTTACCAAGCCCTTTTGGCGCCTGTTTGTTACTTACAAGCAGCTGGCGGCTGTTTTGAATGGCACAACTGGCCATAACAAAATATTTTGCCTTTACGGTATGTGTTTTGCCGGCGTGATTTTTTACAGTTACCTGCGTAATGGCGTTTACATTTTCGGTAGCCGTAATTTCAGTAGCATGTGCATACGTGTACAGGTGTATATTGGCGGCCTCTGTAATTTCTTTGCGGTACTTTGTTCCAAACCTTGTGGGCGGGCTAAAATGCCACATCTTATTCCAAATAATTTTTTCATCCAGCGGCAGTGGTTTCAGGCTGCTGTCATTTTTTAAAAAATATTCGGCACCCCATTCATATACACCCAAATCAAGAATTTCGTGTGCCTGAGGGTAAAAAGGCTTAATATCTTTAAGTTGTATTGGCCAGCCGCTGTTAGCCACCCAGTCTCTTTTTTCAAAATCAATATCATCAAATACAGAGCACATGCCTCCCCAGTGCATGGTGGCACCGCCAAAATAATTCAGCCTGCTGGACCGGTTGGGGTAATATGGGTGACCAATAGTTTTACCGCCCAGTAAATCCTGCGCCTTGTCATCATATTCAAAGCCGCCGCCTTCCAGTAAAATTATTTTGTATGGTGTGTTTTTCCATTGCAAGGCCGATGTAATGCCTGCAGCACCTGCACCAATAATGCAAATGTCACCTTCTATAATAGTGTTATTTTCTAATTGCCTTGCATCTATATGCATATTGTATTCTGTATTTATTTATAAGTTAAAGAAAAAAGAGCGCACTGCCTTGCCTCTGTATGAGTTATTACCCATTGGTTAAGCACTTTTACATTTTCTTTTAAAAAGTCTTCTTCAGTTTTTTTATTTAGATGTTCATTTGCATTGCTGCTGGTAATTTTTTGTGCGCTAATACCTGCAAGCAACAGCGATTTCAATTTTTCTGCATCCCTTTCGTCAGGTACCGTTTGTAAATAAGCGCTACCAATTCCTTTTAATTCTTCCGCAGAACAAAACTGCGCCAGCATTGCAGGAAAGTTTACCTGATTATATACCTTTTTCGATTTTTGATAGCCATAGTACCCTAAAGGCACTGCTGCAGCCGTTGCTGCTGCTATAGCAATAAATTTTTTCCGCTTCATAGAGTGGTTAATAAAAAATACAGCCGTTGCTGTTTTATCAATTTAAGTTGGTTAAATACGTTATAAAAAATCTGGAGCGCTTTTTAAACTGCACCAAAACAAGCATCAATAATCGTTCAAGTAATTAAAGCCAAAATTAACAAGGCCGCAAAATTGAAAAATATAATTGTTACTGCCCATTATTTTTTTTCCCCATTTTTAACGGAGCTAACGTTTAAACCTGCCTTTATAATATATGATTGTTAAAATTATTTACAATGATATTGGCTCAGCTACCTCAGTGCCATTTTTTAAGGAGTTATAAAAACAATACTATTTACAAGTATATTCAGCTGATTAGGCTAGTGTTTTATCAAAAAATTTCGACGAATTTATAAAGGCCATTTTTTCAAGTAATTGCTTTAAAAACAAGGCAAAACATCTTCAACAAAAAAAAATCTTATTAACACTATGTTGATTAGTGGCTTATTTGCACGCTTTTTGCCTGATGTGGTTTTTCTAACCCAATTAAATGACCTAATATTATTTTTTCAGGGCAATAAAACAATTTTACTGCCGTTCAAACCATTAAACCATTGCAAATTCAATGCAATTATCCAATTTTTGAAATAATCCTATGAAAAGCAAACTCTTACTTTCAATTTTACTTTTAACAATTGCCGGCAAGGCACTAAGTATTACCTATTACATTAGCCCTACAGGAGATGATATTACCGGAACCGGCACTATTACAAACCCGTGGAGAACTATTTATAAAGCAAGTACAACTGTAACTGCTGCTGGCAACACTATTTTTTTATTGCCAGGTGTTTACATTGAAACAGCTATGTGCCCGGTATCTCCCGGTGTAAGCATTGAGGCAACAGATACTAATACAGTTGTAAGGTCTACCCTTTCAGCACAGTTTGTTCCAATTTTAGTATTATCCTCAGCCGAAGGCACTAACGGCAATCAGCATATCAGCAATATTAAGTTTGATGGTACTAACCGTTTAACCTCATGGGCAGTAAGCATTCGTGGGCGCAGTAATGTAAGTGTATACGGCTGCGTATTCCGCAATTTTGAAGAAACAGCAGTTAATTGGAGTGGCCGCAGCGATGGTGTTTTAACTTACCCAACGATATACTCAACTGGTAACAGTTTTTATAACAACATTTTGGTTAATTGCGCCACTTACGAAGGTTCGTATGGCCGGGGTGCTTTTCAATTTGGTGGACAAGATGGTATGCAGATATACAACAACTACATACGCACCGATGAAAGAACTCCGGGCACTAATGGCTGGCCTATTAAAGGTTGTAATAACAGCTGGATTAGAAACTGCCGCATTCATCATAATACCTTATTGAGTGCACCCTTCCCTTATGCAGCAAACGGTTATTTTGATTACTGGGATTTTGCAATAGAATTATTTGATAATCTGGGTGGCAATATAATTGACAGTAACATCATTAACGGCTCTATAGATTTTAACCGCCAAAGTAAAGGTACTTCACCATTTAGTCTGTGGATTCATCACAATACTATTGGGTTTGAAACAATGCAGGCGCACCGCCAAAGTGGTATTATTCTGGAGTACAGCACAGAAACTGCAATAGTTGAATACAATACTATCAAAAATACTACCGACGGTATTATTTTCTCTGTAAGAAGTAACAGTGCAATTACAAACACCATTATTCGTAATAATAATATTGTTAACCTGGGCAGTACTTCAGGTGCCTATGGTGATGGCATTGGGCTTCATCATGATGGAAGTGCCAACTACTCCATTGACGGGCTGTTTGTTTACAACAATACTTTAAAATGTGTAAGTAACACTGCACAGGCACCGTTGTATGGTATAAATTTCAGCTCTGCAGGCAGCATTAACAACTGGCGCTGCCGTAATAACATTTTAATAGGTTTTCAAGAAGCTGTTATATGGAGTAATGTTGCCAGTATTATAACAAATGGTGTTTTTACACACAATTATTTTTACAACAACCTGCGCAATACACCCTTTACCAACTGGCAGGGCACAGCGGTTTTACAACCCAGCAATACAATAAATAATAATACTCCAGGTGTAAACCCATTATTACAGGGTGGCATCAATAATACTATTACAATTGGCAGCCCATGTATTGATGCTGGCGTAAACGTAGGTGCCCCATTTTCAGGCACTGCGCCAGATGTTGGCTGGTATGAGTATGGGAGCATTGTCCCAAACGTGCCGCCAACGGCAAACGCAGGAGCAGATCAAACTATAACACTACCAACAAACAACACAACGCTTACCGGAAGCGGCATTGATACAGATGGCAGCATTACTGCTTACCAATGGACCAAAATTGCTGGACCAGCAGCTGGCACTATAACGTCGCCTGCAAGCGCCGCAACTGCTGTTGCTGGTTTGGTACAAGGCGTTTATAGTTTTGAACTAACGGTTACTGACAATAGTGGCGATACAGGAAAAGATACTGTAATGGTAACAGTTTTGCCTGATCCAAACATTGCACCAACTGCTAACGCAGGGCCAGACCAGTCGATTAATTTACCAACCAATATAGTAACGCTTAATGGCAGTGGTACAGACCCCGATGGAAACATTGCTGCATATCAATGGACTAAAATTGCCGGCCCAGCTGCCGGAAATATTACAACACCTGCTGGTGCAGTAACTACTATTACCGGATTATCAATTATAGGTGTATACTCTTATGAACTGCAAGTAACTGATAACAACGGTGCTACAGGAAGGGACACAGTGCAGATTACCGTAAATGCAAATCCCTTAAATATTGCTCCCACAGCCAACGCAGGGCCAGATCAATCTATTAATTTACCCACCAATACTGTAACACTTACAGGCAGCGGTGTTGACCCTGATGGAAACATTGCTTCGTATCAATGGACTAAGATAACTGGGCCCACTGCTGGTACTATTACAAATGCTGCAAACGCCTCCACTACTGTAACAGGCTTGGTTCTGGGTGTTTATAGTTTTGAATTGATGGTTACCGATAACGAGGGAGCAGTTGGAAGGGATACTTTAATTATTACCGTTAACCCTGACCCTAATATTGCACCCACAGCTAATGCTGGACCTGACCAAAGCATTACCTTACCAACCAACACCGTTACATTAAATGGCAGTGGCGTTGATACTGACGGATATATAATTGCTTACCAATGGAATAAAGTTGCAGGACCTGCAACTGGCTCTATTACAAACCCTGCTAATGCATCTACAACCGTAACCGGATTAACTGCTGGCGTTTACCGCTTTGAATTAAGAGTTACTGATAATAATGGTGCATTTGGAAGAGATACAGTACAAATTACTGTAAACCCAGCACCAAATGTACCGCCAACTGCCAATGCAGGGCCTGATCAAA
>JAGVCC010000008.1 GCA_020059395.1 Chitinophagales bacterium
ATAAAATATTTTTTACTTTTAGAAATAATCGGCAAGCTTCTTTGGGCATAAACAAGGACGGCTTCCATTTATCTGCCAAGTTTACCCTTTCAGTTGCCTTATATTCATACCGTGGGCTGCCATAATCTTGTTCAATCGCTCTAAAAGTTTCCCTAACCCAAAGAATAGTGCCGATTTGGTTTCGTGGAAATAATCTGTGCCTTGTTTTATCAGCAGGTCTTGCAACTTTTAAATAGTATGGTTCAAACAAACTATCTTCTATATAATCGTTGAAATCAAGTTCGCCAACTTTTGCAGTGCATCGTGAATTTGCATCAGTTATTATTCGTCTTGTTTGTGTTTTACGACCTGCTAAAATAGCCTGTACCATTGGTGTTGAAAAAAGAATAGGGCGAAGTGTCCTCGAATCCACAGCAGGCAACATTGGGTTTGCAGCAAGTGGGGCGGACGGAATAACCTTCGGCTTTTTGTCAAAATTTGGCTTTTGTTCCGGCAGAAAATTCATAATTGTACTTTTTATTGTTATATTAAATTCAGTTTTTCAATTGGGCTTTTGTACCGGGCAGACGGAATACCAATTCCCCACCTGCTGCAAGCCCTGTTCTTCATAAATCACCTCCTTACCCTCTTTGCTGCACTGTTTAAAAAATTCAATCACAGCAATTTTTTTCATATAGCTTCTAATCAAATCTTCGGCAGGTTCAATATTTTTTCCTTTCAATGTATCAATAGATTTTTGTTTAATTTCCTGCACGGTATCATCCGAAAATGAGATCTTAGCACATTGTTTTAACCTGTCATAAAACGTGCTATCAACACTTAAATAAGTAATATCATCCGGTGTTTCTACATAGCGTTCGTAAAGAAAATTAATACTCCTTTCAATTTCATTTAAATTGCTTACAGCTTCCCGCTGTTCAATAACAGATCTTACCGGAGTTACTGCTTTGGCGGCAACTATTGGTGTAGTATTGAACGTTCCTTTCCGGGAATTAGAAACCCAAAGATTGGCCGCATGTGGCCAGCTAATAATCGGCTTACCCTGTCTACCCTGCTTCCAGCCATTGGCAGTATAAAAATTAAAAAAATCGTTGGCCTCAGCTTTGCACTTATCCGGAAACCAGGTATTGGGGTTTTTAGGATTAAACTGCTTTAAAAAATAATCCTGCACCTCCTGTAATTGCGGAGCAATAAATTTTTGGCGCCGGGCATCCTGGCCTTTACCATCTGTTTTTTTATCGGAATGATGTAAATCATTTTCTTTCTCAGGCGCTTCATGCGCCAATAACTTTTGTTTTGTTTCAGTTTCAGTCTTGTCTTGTTTTGTCTGTGGAATCTTCAAAGGAATTTCAGCTTTCTTCCCCGGAACTATTTTAATATTCCGTGGAAATTTGTCCGAAAAGTCTAAAAGCAGCCAGTTTTCCTGCATTTCAAATACACTTCCTTTATCACGCCTCTCAGACGTTGCGTAAAGAAAGACTTCCTGCATCATCTCACAGGTAAGTATGTTAAACGCATCCGATACGGCTTTATCAAATAAGCCACGGCGGATGCACCCACCAATTACTTCCTGTACTAATGATAATTTTAATTTGCAAAATTCGCTGGCAAATAATTCAACCTCTTCCCTGTCGTTTAAATCAAAATAATATCCTTTGTGTAAATAAGCATAGTCAAGCAGGCAGCTCCATATATAATAACCGTCGCCGCCATATTCATTAAACAGCAGCCGTATCTTTTTATTTAATACGTGTCCGCTATCCATGCGGTAAAAGGTTATACCTGGTTTTACATTTCTTCCCATGTTAAAATAATCCTGTTTGTGTTGGTTTTTCTTTTTTAAATCTTTCTATCGTATAAGGTGCATGTGTTTGTAAATACATTAACTTTTTATCCAGTTCCGATTCCTGGGCCTTACACTCTCCAAGCTTTGACTTATGCCCGGCCCAGTACAGTCGCTGGCTCTCTCTTAACTGTTCCACTCTAAATATTAACCGCTCCAGCTGCTCCTTATGGTTCTCACCGGTTTTTGAATTGTCTTTTATTATCTGCAGCAGGTGGCCATACAGATCCTGCATTTCATAAGTTTTATCCAGGAACAGGTCGATACCCTTTTTTACTTCAGCTAAAATTTCCGATTCTGTCATTTCAATTTATTTAATAGTGAGGTGAAATTCATTTTGCTTTCCATTATTATAAATATCTTTCCACGCCGGCCATACTGCTCATAAAAATTACTTACCAAAAACCTCAATTCATTCTCCGTCTTACTAACCCGGTTGATCAACACACCATCAACCTCCAGCTCCACCGTAATTAATTCCACATGCTGTAAAGCTGTTACTGGCTTCTTTTTCAACAGGAGTTTAGAGTCGAGCCAGTTCATTACTCTGTTTTAAACGATTTGGCATAAACCTGTAAAAACTTTTCTTTAGCTGCAGCAATATCTTCTCCCTTCTTTACATAAAAACTGGTTTTCTTATCAATCTTCACCAGTACCATAGCGCTGTAATCCATAGCAATATTTTTAAATCGTGGCTGCCTGGTTAAATTACTGTTACGTTGCTGCTGCCATTCATTTTCAACTGCAGTGCGGTTTTTATTATCAGTCAACTGGCGCTGCTTTAATTTTTCTATACGAACCCTTTCCTTTTTAGGCAGTTTGCGTACTCTTTTTGGCCGGTTGGATATCTTGTCATTTATTTTTTGCTGCTTACTCTTTACACCAGGTTGAAGCCTGGTTATTTCAGCTTCCACCGCATCAACAGGGCAGCCAATTAAAGAGGCCAATTGCCTGGCACTTTTGCTTATGTAGCCGTTTTGTATAATACCCAGTTCATCCGGGCTAAATTCGTATTGCATACGTAATGGATTTTAATAAATGGCTACTCTTATTTTCTTTCCAATATTTACTATTGATTCGAGCTGTTGCAGGTGGTCCTTCCAATGGGCTTTATCGGTATAGCTGTCTTTATGCTTTTCAAAAGCAGCAACGATGTCATCAATTTGTAACTTCTTCTTCAGTTAAACCTTGCTGTTCCAGCCATTTTCTAAAATCTGCTTCTGCTTTATTATATTCTTCCCGGTTGCTGATATCACAAATAATTGTCTGGCGTTGTTTATCCGGAAGATCCTTTGCTTTTAAAAGATCGTTTTCCCACATATAGCGGTACCAACGCTCTTTGTTCATTTGTAATTTTTTGCCAAGAGGCAGG
>JAGVCC010000141.1 GCA_020059395.1 Chitinophagales bacterium
TCCTGCTTTTTCTCTTTCGCCTTGCCCCAGCCAGCAAATGCGTGCAGGCAAACCCTGGAAAGCAATTTTTTCTTTTGCCATTTGCATCCAGCGTATCATGCCCTTATTTTCTGGAAACATGTTCAGGATAAGTTCGTCAGTTACTGCAATATCATTCGGGTCGCCACTTAATGCTGCCCAGCGGAACGGGCCTTTGCCTTCGCAAAATAACGGACGGATGTAGGCGGGGACGAAGCCGGGAAATAAGCCCCCTCCGCCTCCGCTAGCTAGCGGAGGAACTTTAGACGCTGCAAATTGCAGCTTGTTTTTTTCTTCGTATTCTAATGCTCTTGCTCTAATATTATTGCCGTAATCAAATGTAATAGCTCCTTTGTCTCTTAATTGCAGCATGAGTTTTACATGCAGGTACATGCTTTCGTAACTTTTATGCAGATACTCAGTTGGGTTTTCTGTGCGTAGTGCGTTCGCTTCTTCATTACTCAGCGTGTGCGGCACATAACCAATTAAAGGGTCGTGTGCGCTTGTTTGGTCAGTTAATGTATCTGGTATAATGTCACGCTGCAATAAACGGTCTAATAAATGAATGGCATTGCACAACACCCCAATACTTTTTGCCTGGCCTTCTTTTCGGTAATGCATGGCCGCATTTATAGCATCATCAATATTGGTATGTTTTTCATCTAAGTATTTTGTTTCAATGCGTTTGTCTATGCGCCATTCTTCCACTTCAGCAATTAATGCCACACCTTCATTCATGGTAATGGCCAATGGTTGTGCGCCACCCATGCCGCCGAGACCGGCGGTAACGTTTAGTGTGCCACGAAGGGAGCCAGCCCCTCCTTGAACTGCGTTCGTTCTCCTATCAGAGAACCCCCGAGGGGAGGGACTATCGGCATTTTCTTTTTCTGGGAAATGCTTATCAGCAATAGCAGCATACGTTTCATATGTGCCTTGTATTATTCCTTGAGAACCGATGTATATCCAGCTGCCCGCCGTCATTTGGCCGTACATCATCAGTCCTTTTTTTTCCAGCTCATCAAAGTGTTTCCAGTTGGCCCAGTTAGGTACTAACTGGCTATTGCTGATTAAAACCCTGGGTGCATCTTTATGTGTTTTTAAAATACCAACAGGTTTACCGCTTTGTATTAAAAGCGATTCGTCATTTCCTAAAATTTTTAATGCTGCTATAATGTTATCTAATGCTTCAAAATTTCTTGCTGCTTTACCACGGCCACCGTATACAATTAAATCGTCAGGGCGTTCTGCCACATCAGGATTTAGATTGTTGAGCAGCATGCGTAACGCAGCTTCCTGCACCCAGCCTTTGCAGTTGAGTGTGCTGCCAGTGGGAGTTTTGTATTTTATGGGGTCGTAGTTTTTTGTAATCGTATTCATACTTTTAGTTTATGCAGTGTAGTATTTCAATTTTTTTTTGGATTTAATAAAATCTTCATTTTCCAAAAATACTTTCTAATACTTTTGAAAGATTTTCATTTGGCTCTCCGCCTTCACCAAATCTATTAACAATTACTCCTTTTGGGTTAATGAGTATTTGTAAAGGAATTGAATGAACCGCATATTTTTCGCCAATACCCATGTCTAAAATTTGGCGCCAAATATTTATCTTGTCGTTTTTTATGGCTAATTTCCATTTGTCCTCACTGCCATCATCATCTGCAATCCCAACAAATTCTATTCCGTTGTCTTTATATTTTTTGTAAAGATTTATTAGCTCTGGATTACCCGCCCGACATGGCTTACACCAACTTGCCCAAAAATCCAGCAATACATATTTGCCTTTAAATTGTGAAAGTGCAATAACGTTTCCATTTAAATCTATTGATGTAAAATTATAAGGTATGCCTCCTGGTGAGCCTTTTTGCAATTTTCCAATTGCCTCTTTCAGTTTTATACCATATTCCCATTTTTTTGTTTCAGGATGCATTTTGTTATAATAATATTCCAATTCTGCCAAGGAAATACTGGAATAATAATCTTTCAATAAATAAGCTGTTATATAAGAATTAGGATTTTTTTTAAAAAAAGCCCGGTCAATTAATGAACACTTTTCATTTAGGGTATCAAAAATATTTCTTAGTGAATCTAATTTTTCAGATAATTCTTCTTTAATTAACTCTTCTTTTTCCAGCTTACTTGTCTTTATATATTCATCATTTAGACTATCATATAATTTAGATAATGGATCGATTTTGTTATAGAATTTCTTTTTTGAATTTTCGAGACCCAAATACTCCATTTGTAGTTTAGATCCAATCAACTTGGCGTTATGAAAGCTGTCTACTTTTAATGTAATTGTCATTTGCGAAGGACTAATAAATAACCGCTCTGTAATATTCTTATCGCTTAGATTTTTAATGCGGTTCCATTTCAATGTGGTGATAAAGCCATTTGACGGCTCCTCTAAAACTCCTTTAAATTCAAATGCATTGTTCTTAACGATAGTGCTGTCCCAAATTCTATCAGAACCAAACCCCTTACAACTAAAATAAATAAATCTATCATTCCAGTTTTCAATTTTTCCTTTTAATGAATATACTTTCTTTCCATTACCCTGTGCCATAGCGTAATTAAAAGAAAACTTTAAAATCAAAATAAAAAGAAAGTATTTCATTATAGATTACTAAGGATTTTGTAACTAATTGCATTAATACAATCACTTATTTTTTTCAGCCGTCAATTTTTTTATCAAATCCACTTCTTTTAAATCATACGGTGTTCCATTTTTTCTAAAAATATCATGAAACCACGGCGAAGGTTCGGGGCTGCCTTCTTTACTGCCCCAAGGATAAATGGTGTTGCTTTTACCGCTTACAAGGCCCCAGTTAATGGCTCCCACATTGTGCCATTGTAATATGGGCAGGTGTGTTTCAAATTTACTCTTATTACTTCTTGCCGTGTATTCGGTACAAATAACCGGCCTGCCAATTTTTTGCAAACTGTCAATGGCTTTTTTCATTGATCTGGCATCTTCGTAATTATGAAAAGTGGTTACATCGGCATTTTCTAACTGAAACTTATTTACTGCAGGAAATTCCATTGTCCATACACCTGAAGTTAACGGCTGCACAGGGCGTACAGCCCATGCCCATTGATACACTTTTTTAAGCAAGGGCAGCGAACTTAAACCGTAGCCACTATTGTTGGGCTCGTTATATAAATCCCACATTAAAATTCTTTTATCATTTTTAAATGTGGTTAAGATGTCTGTTACATATTGCTGCAGGTATTGCCATTGGGTACTGTCGTTATGCACTGCCATTGAAGGGCTGCGTACCCAGCCGGAATTATGTACACCGGGTTTTGGTGCTGGTTGCTTGCCAATGGTGGGGTCGGGGTTCCAGCAATCGTCAAAAATGCAAAACAGTATTTTTATTTTGTGCTTTGATGCAATGGATAAAAACGTATTCATGCGTTTTTTAAAACCTGCGGCATCTGCTTTCCATGCAAGGTCATGCAAATACACCCGCATTACATTCATGCCAATGGCTGCGGCCCAGCCCAGTTCTTTATTAATGGTGGCAGTGTCAAATGTTTCGCCCTGCCACATTTCTAATTGATTGATGGCAGTGCTTGGTAAAAAATCGGCACCCACCAGCCAGCCCTGCTTTTTATACCAGTTGTTGGCTTTTTCTTTTGTCCAGATGTTTGGTTGAGAAAAGCTGGTTGCAAAAACAAACAACAGTAAAATGGAGATGGGATATTTTTTCATGTTTTTTATTTAGCCCGCAGATAACGCAGAGTCCGCTGATTTAACCTGCGTATTCAGCGGTATCTGCGGGAATATTTCCTTTTATAAATGCCACCGCCTTCATCATATCATCATGTAAAATTCTGTCGGCAGCATTAAAACTTACTTCTTTTCTAAAAGCAGTTATTATTTCTTCAACAGCATCTGAACTTTTTAGTGGCCTTCTGAATTCCAGCGCCTGTACAGCCGTTAATAATTCAATTGCTAAAACTTTTTCAACATTGTCTAATACACGTTTGCATTTTGTGGCTGCATTGGCACCCATGCTTACATGGTCTTCCTGGTTATTGGAAGAAGAAATACTGTCAACACTTGCCGGCGTACACAATTGTTTGTTTTCGCTTACAATACCTGCGGCAGTATATTGCGGTATCATAAAGCCGCTGTTTAATCCTGCATCCTTTACCAAAAATAAAGGCAGGTTACGCTGGCCGCTTATTAACTGGTAGGTTCTGCGTTCGCTGATGTTTGCAATTTCACTCATGGCAATGGCCAAAAAATCCAGGCACAATGCTAATGGCTGGCCATGAAAATTTCCGCCGCTTACAATCAAAGCATCTTCAGGAAAAATATTGGGGTTATCTGTAACCGAATTCATTTCTGTTACAAAAACAGTTTGCACATATTCAAAAGTATCTTTACTGGCACCATGCACCTGCGGTATACAGCGGAAGCTGTAGGGATCCTGCACCTGCTGCTTTTTTTGTGCGGCAATGGCACTGCCTTTTAATAATGACCTTAAAGCGGCGGCGGTGTTTACCTGCCCTGTATGTGGCCGTATGGAATGTATTTTTTCATGCAAAGGTTCGCTCACACAATCAAATGCATCA
>JAGVCC010000007.1 GCA_020059395.1 Chitinophagales bacterium
AATTAATAATGGGCAATTAACAATTAATAATGCAGATGAAGCCACCATTTATTTAACTGCCGGAACAACCTATAAAAATTATAAAGACGTTTCTGCCGATGCTGCACAACCTTGTATAAAAGCACTGGCATCAGTAAAAGGAAAAACATACGAACAAATAAAATCAGCACATGTCAGTGAATACCAAAAATGGTTCAATACATTTTCAATAACACTAAGAAACCCCAAATTATCAGAGACTTCGCAAGTCTCCCCTTTTGGGGGAGATTTAGAGGGGGCCACTGATGTACGTTTAGCAAATTTTTTCAACGGCAACGATCCTTCCTTCGCTGCACTCTACACACAATATGGAAGATACCTGCTCATCGCTTCATCAAGGCCGGGCACAAGGCCTGCAAATTTGCAGGGCATCTGGAATGATTTAACAAATCCACCATGGGGCAGCAAATACACCACCAATATAAATGCCGAAATGAATTACTGGCCGGCGGAGTTGCTGAACCTTTCACCAATGCATGAGCCTTTGTTTAAAATGATTGAAGAGTTAGCAGTAACAGGAAAGCAAACTGCCAAAGATCATTACAAGGCACCGGGCTGGGTGTTGCATCACAATACAGATGTATGGAGAGGCACAGCACCAATAAATGCGGCTAATCATGGTATTTGGGTTACCGGCGGCGCATGGTTGTGCCAACATTTGTGGGAGCATTATTTATTTACGCAGGATAAGCAGTTTTTAAAAACTAAAGCTTATCCAATAATGAAAGAAGCAGCTTTATTCTTTAATTCTTTTTTAAGTAAAGACCCGGCAACAGGTTATTTAATCAGCACACCATCTAATTCTCCAGAGCAGGGCGGCTTGGTTGCAGGGCCAACAATGGATCATCAGATCATCCGTAATTTATTCAGTAATGTTATTGCAGCAGGTGAAGTTTTAAATACAGATGTGCCATTGCGGAAAACACTAAAAGAAAAATACAAACAGATTGCGCCTAACCAAATTGGTAAATACGGACAGTTGCAGGAATGGATGCAAGATGTGGATGACACCACTAACAAACACCGGCACATTTCGCATTTGTGGGGTATGTATCCTGGTAACGAAATAAATTTTGATGCTACGCCTGCATTGATGAATGCAGCAAAGCATTCATTGCTGTATCGTGGAGATGCTGCAACAGGCTGGAGCCTTGGCTGGAAAATAAATTGCTGGGCAAGATTTAAAGATGCGGAGCATGCATTTACCATGGTGAAGATGCTGCTAAGCCCGGCAGTACGTGGGTCGCAGAAGGGAGACTTATTATTAGGCACTGGCGAAACAAACGGAGCTGGTTCTTACCCCAATTTATTTGATGCACATCCGCCTTTTCAAATTGACGGCAACTTTGGCGGCGCCGCCGGCATTGGCGAAATGTTGTTGCAAAGCCATACCGAATACATTGATATTTTACCGGCACTGCCTGCTGCATTTGCAAACGGCGAGGTAAAAGGCATTTGTGCAAGGGGAGGTTTTGTAATAGATATAAAATGGACCAATGGCAAACTGGAGTATGTAAAAGTATTGTCTAAAGCCGGGCTGCCGCTGCAATTGCGTTACAACGATATACCTAAATATTATAAAACAGAAAAAAACGGAGTGTATAAATTTGATGCATCGCTTAATAAACTATAAAAATATTTTGCCTGCCCCGATTATTTCGGGGGGGACGGGCTTTAGTACTACTATGGGGCGACATTGGCGACGCTCCGTTCAACATTGCGTAATTCTATTCAGCATAATTCGGCCTCTCCAATTATTACAAGGCTGTTTTAAATGGAAGGGTTCTAAAGTCCCTCTCCTTTGGAGAGGGGTTGGGGTGAGGTTTTTTGTATTGCTTTGTGCCTTTGTGTCTTTGTGGTTCAATTCTTTCTCTCAACGGCAGGATATCGACCTCAATAACAACTGGCTCACATCCATCAATAACAAGGATTGGAAAAAAATAAACGTTCCCCACAATTGGGATGATTACTACGGTTACAGAAGATTATTGCATGGCAATCTGCATGGTGATGCAGTTTGTAAAAAAACAATCAGCATCAAACAATCCAAAATAGGCAAACGCTTTTTTTTATTTTTTGAAGGCGTTGGTTCTTATGCCACAGTATTTCTTAATAATAAAAAAGTGGGTGAACACAGCGGCGGCCGCACTACATTCACAATCGATGTTACAGAAATAATAAAAACTGACGGTACAAAAAACGAATTGCTGGTAAATTCATCACACCCCGCCAACATTAAAGACCTGCCATGGGTTTGCGGTGGCTGTAGCGATGAAAGAGGTTTTAGTGAAGGCACTCAACCAATGGGAATATTTAGACCGGTGCATTTGATAGTAACTAATGATGTTAGAATTGAACCATTTGGTATTCATGCATGGGCGGATATTAAAGATGGACTGACGGATATTTTTGTTAACGCTACTATTAAAAACTATTCTGCAACAAATAAAACAATTAAGGTTAAACATTTGCTTGTTGACGCTTTAGGAAATGCGGTTACCGAATTTTATAGCAGCGGTAAGTTTAAAGCGAAAGACTCTGCTGTGCTGGAAGGCAAACAACGGTTGCAAATTCCGATTTCTTTTTTGAAATTATGGTCTGTCGAAAATCCTTACCTGTATAAAATAATTTCTACAATTACAGTCAATAATATTATTATTGACAAACTGGAAACTGATTTTGGCTTCCGTACTGTTAAATGGAATAACCCTTCACATCAATTCACTCTCAATGGTAAATCCGTTTTCTTAAATGGCATAGCAGAGTATGAACATCTTCTTGGCCAAAGCCATGCCTTCAGCAATGAGCAAATCATTGCAAGAATGAAATGGATACAGGCTGCAGGCTTCAATGCATTCAGAGACGGGCATCAACCGCATAATTTATTGTACGGCAAACTGTGCAACGAAAAAGGAATTTTATGGTGGACACAATTAAGTGCTCATGTTTGGTACGATACAAAAGAGTTCAGAGAGAATTTTAAAACATTATTAAGAGAATGGGTGATAGAAAGAAGAAATGATCCTTCCGTAATTTTATGGGGGCTGCAAAATGAAAGCAAGTTGCCTGCAGCTTTTGCAGAAGAATGTACCGCACTCATTCGCTCATTAGATCCTACTGCATCAATGCAGCGTTTAGTTACCACCTGCAATGGTGGCGAAGGCACCGATTGGGATGTGCCGCAAAACTGGACAGGAACTTACGGCGGTAACCCTGC
>JAGVCC010000006.1 GCA_020059395.1 Chitinophagales bacterium
AAAGTAACACTTTGTTTTCAGATGGGCTGGCAGCCACAATAAAAGGTTATATTGACGAAAAAGGAACTATAGTTGTTCCTATTAAACATAAAATTTGGCGTGAAGAACAAGCATTTGCTTACGGAACAGCCATTATTTTCGTGTATGATGTAGAAAACCAAGAAATAGGCGTATATCATCTTATCAATAAAAAAGGCGAAACCTTGTGGCAGTCCAAAAAGGTAAATCTTTGAGTTTGAAATGCCTTATTTTTACAAAAAAATAAAACCAACAATTATAATAAGTACAAAATAAAGTCTCAAAAAGCAAATTTTGTCTATTTAAAAAGGACTGTGCTACTGTGCAGACCCTACTCATTATGTCTTTTTGTCATTTTTAATTTTAATTTTTAAACTCCCAATTGTATCAAAATGAAAAATCAAATCATTTTCGCATTTGCGCTCCTCTGCGCTGCCCCGTGTGCGTTTGCACAAAAAAATATGAAAGACTGGTCTGGCGATGCGTGTTTTAAAAACGCTACGTTGCTGCCTAAACCGAAGTTTTACAAAGCCGACTTTATCAATGTAGAAAAAGACGGTCACGGTAAGATGCCTTGGTATCCTGCTATCAACCTCAAAAAGGTCGCTATAGTGTGTATGTATGTACGCGATATAGAACTGACTAAGACACAACGGTTTGCTGATGCTACCTACACTACCTCTCGTTCTACAACCGAAAAAGGCGTGGACATGATAGGCGACGCATTCTTGGCTGCTATACCTGCACTCAAAGCCGCAGGTAAAGCGCAAGGCACAGAAATATTTACGATAGATGAACTGACTACTGATAAACCCGAATTGCGTAAAATTTATGACGAATTTGAAATAAAAGCGTCGGGTTTTGGTAATGCGCTAACCAATTTGGATAAATCATTGACCGAAGCAGGTGGCAAAAGTGACGGTATTACAGCCGTTTTAGCCAATACACGCCTCATTGAAGGTTTAGTAGATGATTACAAATTCGCTGCTTGTATGGGTAATCTTGCTAAGGCACTCGGTGTTGATGCGGTTATTAGTATAAATATGAATGTGGCAAGTGCATCTAAGGCTATCAATGCCGAATCTATGACCCTGCATATTTGGGGACCTAACCCTATTGCTAAAAAAGACATGAAATATGTTGGCTTTAATGGCACAGGCTACAACGAAGGCTTGTATTATAGCGGATTGACCTTTACGAGCAAAAAAGGTGTACCTATTTATACAATAGGTAAGAAAAAATTAGCGACAGAGGTCGGTTACGATGGGCTTTCTACGCTTGTCGGCAACCTTTATACCAATTCGGTAACGCGCATGGACGATGCTAAAAAGATGCTTGCTGGTAAAAAATAATAATGTCCAACGCCTTTCCGCAGGCGTTGCTGCGCGCTAACCATTACAGGTATTATACGAATTTATTTATGCCCTGTCGGTTTTGTTTTTGAACCATAAAAGCCATAAAAGAGCATAAAAGTATTTCATAAAATTAAAAATATTTCATAATTTTTAATTTATAACCCCTAATTCGCCTATATGCACACATACTCACCCCTGCTCAATGCCAGCATCGGCATTATCAACGATGCAGATAGCCCCCTGCCATTCGCCATTTATGCCATAAGTATTGTATTAGGCAAAACCCTGTTTGGAATTGCCATTTTAAAAATAATACAAGGCTTATGGCAGTTTTTTTTACCTAAAATAAAACGCGCTATTGCTTTTTTTAAACAAAAAATTGCGGAAAGTGAAGAAGAAGGCACTATGTGGCTTTTGATGCTACTTGGCTTTGGTGTGCTGTTTTTAGTACTCGGGCTGCTACTTAAAAGTTCTGTACTTGCAGGAGCCTTTTTATGGGGTGGAGTCATTATTTTGGGTGGCTTTTTGCTCGGTTTTGTAATTGGTTCTGTCAATGGAAATTAAAAATTTTATCTTATGAAACAAATTATCTTCATTTTTTGCCTTGTTTTTACTGAAAATGCACTATACGCACAGGCAACTAATATTGCATATACTAATAATGCAAATAAAAATGCCAAAATAACATTTGGCGAAAGCCCAAATAATAGCAGTACTATAAATTTGGAAATGGCTTTGCGCCAACAAGCCACAAACCTTGTCACTCGTTTAGGTAAAACCACTAAACGCAGTAGTGATGATATAGAAGGAGGAATGAGCATAGGAGTTTATGGGCTACTTGGGCTACCTATTGACCCGCAAGGCGCACTTTTTAAAGGCGAAAACGGCACTACTTTTGACCGTTTTGTAGCCAGTTATAACAAACTAAACAGTGCAACTATTACAACACCGCTTACCAAACTTAACCCTACTTTTTATGGTGCAGGTGGCGCATATTTTTATTATAACTTTTTTTATGCCGAAATTGGGTATGCAGGTTTTGCTGCCGAAACTTCCGCTTCTTTTAAAAATGGTAGTAAACGCGAGATAAAATATGAGCAACATGGCGTAAATACAGGCATTGGCTTGGGCTTTGGTACTGGCAATATAGCCGTGTACGCTTATGGTGGGCTTGATTTTGGCTTCGGCGACCGCCTAACCGCCTATATGATATATCCTGATGGCACAAAAAGTTATGGTAATGAAAATCTATTAAATGGCGTGTATGTCGGTACGGCTCGCTTTGGCTTAATATATGGTTTACGTGCTTTTTTTGGTGGTAAAAACGTCAAATTTATGCTTGCCGCAACTAAAATGAGCGAATGGACGGAGCGTTCTAAACTTGGGGTTAGCGACCACGAGCGTGGCACAGCAGGTGTGATGACTCCTGGCGACCTTACAGATAATCGTATTGGGACTAATTGGGGCGAATACATCAAAAACCCTACACAGTATGGCATCAATAAAGGAGAAATGGTGCTAAGTGGTTGGAATGGTTTAAGTCTAAATATTGGTGTTGCCTTTGGCATTTCCAGCGCAGAAGATTAGGTAAATAATAATGTAATTTTTATAATTAGTTATACTAAATCTATATTTCAAAATTCAAAATTTTTAAAAAATATGTGTATTTTTATAAAAAAAAGCATTAGTTTTGTATTTATTTTTGCTACAATATTGTTTAATGCTTGCAATAAAGAAGATAGCAGTATCAAAAATGCTTATAATGAAAGCCTTGTAGGCGATTGGTCTATAAAAACATGGACTTACCAAACTTATACGAATGGGCAGGTTGGCACAACCAAAACTTTTAATGATGCTGGTGTTTTCACTTTTACCAAAACTACTGCACCCGAAACTGCTGCAGGTGCTAATATTGGCACATTGAAAGAAGAAAAGGTATTAGCCGAAAGCCCAATATTTGCTGGGTATGATGCAAATATAAGATGCGTAAATAGTTTTCGTTGGTCATGCGATAAAAACCGCATTACGTTTGGCATGG
>JAGVCC010000137.1 GCA_020059395.1 Chitinophagales bacterium
ACAAACTGTATGGCTCAAATCAACTTTGGTGGCACCTGCACTGAGAAAGATTTGTGTACTATTTCGGGGTTGCATTACATTCATCTGTATAACTTTGCGCAGCATTACAGCCCTTTACTTGTAACTATTTGAACACATCACATCATACACAATTAATAAAGTCATTTGCCCAGCAACTGGGTTTTAATTATTGCGGCATAGCCAAAGCACAACCGCTTAATGAAGATGCCAAACGCCTGGAAGCATGGCTGAATAAAGGCTACAATGGTACTATGCAATACATGGCCAATAATTTCGATTTGCGTATTGACCCGGGTAAATTAGTACCCGGCGCAAAATCTGTTGTTACACTATTACTCAATTATTATCCTGAACAGGAGCAAAATAATTCTGAAACAAAAATTTCTAAATACGCATATGGAAACGATTACCATGAAGTGATTAAAAGTAAATTGAAGCTCCTGCTTCAATCCATAAAAGAAAACATTGGTGAAGTAAATGGCCGTGGCTTTGTGGATAGTGCCCCCGTGCTGGAACGTACATGGGCGCAAAAAAGCGGTTTGGGCTGGGTGGGAAAAAACGGCAACCTTATTAACAAACAATCAGGTTCCTTTTTTTTTATTGCCACATTAATTGTTAATTTGGAATTGGAATACGATAATCCGCTGGTAAAAGATTATTGCGGCAGCTGTACAAAATGTATTGACAATTGTCCCACCGAAGCTATTTTGCCTGACAAAATAATTGACGGCAGCAAATGTATTTCTTACTTTACTATTGAGCTAAAAGATGCACTGATACCTGATGCTATGAAAGGCAAATTTGATAACTGGATGTTTGGCTGCGATGTATGCCAGGATGTATGCCCCTGGAACCGTTTTAGCAAACCGAACAACGAAATAAATTTTACACCACTGCCGCAAATACTAAACTTTACCAATAATGATTGGGAAGAATTAACTGAAGAAAATTTTAAAGAGGTATTTAAAAACTCTGCTTTGAAAAGAACAAAATTTGCTGGCATTAAGCGAAACCTTAAGTTTATACAGCACTAAAACATAAAGCCCATATTAAACGCAAGCCTTGCAAATTTAAATTTGTATTGATGCGATACAGGGTTTTCTACAAAAGGGTTATAAGGGTCTACAGGTACCGGGTACTCTGTTGTGTAAATAGAATAAGCTGCTTTTGTAACACCTGTGCTTATAAAAAAATTGTGCCTGCCCACCATCCATTTTATACCGGCACCGGCTTGCACTGCAAAACCGGGCCGGGCATTATCATATTCATTCCTGTCTATACCTTCCAGTTGTATTGTTGGTTTATTGGCAAAAGCTAAACCGGGCTTTGCATAAAAAAACAAACGCCGGTTTTTTCCAATAATATCTTTTTCAAAACTGCCATACACCATAAGGGCATTGCTATTGTCTTTAAAATTTACAAAGCCTACACCGGCCCCTGCCAGTAAATCTTTTTTTATGTAGCGGCCAGCAGCTATGTATGCAGCAATGCCGGAATAATCACTGGCTGCCCCTTTAAGAAAACTGGTATTAACATTCAGCCAATAACTGTCATACCATCTTTTTTTTGTTTGTGCATTAACAACGGTACAACCGCATAACAATATTATAAAAAGCATCCGCATCATAAAATAATTTTACTGTTATAAATTAAGGCAGCGTTACAGCAATTTTACTTAGCAACACTGGGTTATTTTTATCAGCAATGTTATATTGATACAACCCATCTGCAGCAATAAGCAGGGCAATGTTGTTATCCATAATTACATCAAAGGCTTTAATATTTTTTACTGCACCCATTAATTTCAAATTGGTACTTTGTGCAGCATCGTACAGCATAAAGCCTGCTTTACCGTCGCAAATACCCAGTATGCCATTATAAATACCCAAGCCATAAGGATTTTGCATTTGATAACTTTTTATAAGCACCGGTGCAGATAAATTGGTAACATCAATTACATCCAGCTGATTTAAATCGCCACCGCAAGGACTGCCGCCACGTATGGTTACATAGGCAGTATTATTTTCTGCAACAACAGGGTCGCAGCCACGCCAGTGCGGCACACCGCCTGTGTAAACCGGTTTTTCCGGATTAGTTACAGAAAAAATACGCATACCATTTGGTGTACCCAGCAACAAACTGTTTTTAAATGGATATATAGTTTCCACTTCTCCAAATGCACTAACCGGTGCATATTGTACCGGTGTTAAAGGATTGGCTACATTAATCACACTAATGCTAAAGCGGTTCGCTATGTACAAATAATCATTCAGCATTGCAAAACGGCTTAATGAACCAGCCTGCCCGTTACCTCCATTTACTTTTACAGGCATTGCACTTGCAACTGTTGATTGTGACAATGAAAAAAAGATACCCCTGTCAACCCACCAGGGCCTGTTTTCTGAACAATCTGCACTTTGCGGCAGTTCGCTTTTTTCAAAAGCAGTTATAATGCCTCTGGCACTGTCATCATAAAATCCATAATTATACTGCCGGTAAGGCAAAGCATTTTCTTTACGTGCCAGCATTGTTATTGCTGCCGGGTTGCTTATGTCAAAAGTTACTAAATCAATATAATTATCTGCCAAAAGATAATTGCCTTTTGCTGCAATATCAATACAGCCCGGCACACTTACAAATGCAATATTTTTGGGTGCAGCCGGATTTGTATTATCTATTACATGAAAACCTTTATTGGCTTCATTTAAATAAATAAAATTCCCCTTTGCAAATATTTTTCCATTGGCTGTAACAGGCTTAGGTGCCTGCACACTTACCTGGCGTAATGCACTCATTGGCTTGTACACGGGTGTGTACTTGTAAGTGGTGTACTTATGTGTGCAACTGTCTTTTATACAACCC
>JAGVCC010000004.1 GCA_020059395.1 Chitinophagales bacterium
CAGCATTAAAACCACACTACGTTATACGCATGTAAGCACTTCGCTTATTGCTAAAACACCTTCTCCACTACAAAATATTTTACTATGAGCAATACTAACATTGAATGGTGCAAGCGCCCTGGTACTATACCTAAGGTTTGGAATCCCGTTACGGGCTGTAATAAGATAAGCCAAGGCTGTAAAAACTGCTATGCGGAGCGCATGCATAAGCGGCTGCAGGTAATGCACCCCAGTAAATACGGGCAGGATTTTACTGCCGGCGCCGTGTGCCACGATGACCTGCTTACGCTGCCGCTTAAATGGAAAAAGCCCTGTACTGTTTTTGTAAACAGTATGAGTGATTTGTTTCATAAGGATGTGCCGTTTAGTTTTATTGATAAGGTTTTTGAAACAATGGCCAAAAGCCCTCAGCATACTTTTATTATACTTACTAAGAGGGCTGACAGAATGCTGGAGTTTTTTACAATGCTTGATAAACATGGGTTGAACCGTGTTTTTACAACTAACGATGAAACCTGGCCACTGCCTAACCTATGGCTGGGGGTGAGTGTGGAAGACCAGGCTGCGGCTGATGAACGTATACCGTTTTTATTGCAGTGCCCTGCTGCAGTAAGGGTGCTTAGTGTGGAGCCGATGCTGGGGCCGGTGGATATAATAACATATACACAGGAAGGGAAAACTGACCGTATTAATTTTTTACACGGTGGTAAAATACACCAGGTGTTTTGCGGTGGGGAGAGTGGCCCTGATGCCAGGCCTATGCACCCGAACTGGGCACGGAGCCTGCAGCAGCAGTGTGCCGCATCAGGAGTAGCGTTCTTTTTTAAGCAGTGGGGAGAGTATAGACCGTGGAAAAATGGCGACCCCATTGAAAAATTTGAGCATGTACACCCAAGGCAAGGAAACTTATTAAGCAGAGTTATTAAAGTTGGTAAGCACAAAGCCGGCCGCCTGCTGGATGGTGTAGAGTGGAATGAATTTTATAATTTAAATAGTTCAGCAATGAGCAAAAGAAAAAATCAAAACAAAATTCAAACTGAAGCAGTTGAATTATACAGCTCTTCAAATAGTAAACAAAGGAGAAATATTTCCAAAAAAGCAGTTAAACATTCTCAAACAAAAGAGCGTAAAAAATGAAGACATATGTACTAATGGTAAGCCGGGTGTTTCCGGCATATCACCCACGCAAAGGGCAGGATACTGATTTTCAAACAAAAATTTATCATGCAATTAAGCCATTCGATGTTTGTTTGTACAAACCTAAACTTCACACCATACGGGGTAATTATGCCCTGCAGGAAAGGCGTATACGTGCGGTAAACGAAGGCAAGGCGGTGCTTAGCCTTAGATATTGGAGTGGTAAGCCTTACCAAACCAAGCAGGTGGAGTTTTTGCAACTGAAGGGTGACCAGGTGGGAGTGCAGAAATTGGAAGCGTATGCAATGAGCTGGCATGTTGGCGAAAACCAAGTGGCCGTTAAACAGGTGGCCCAAAACGATGGCCTTACTCTTGATGATTTTATTAACTGGTTTGATATGAAAATTGAACAGGAGATGGCCATCATCCATTTTACCAAATTTCGCTACTAAAATTTTTGAAAAATGGGACACCGATTTTTAACAGATGTAGGAGTAGCAGCAGCGAATTTAGATTTTTTGGCAAAATGCCCTGTTACCAGCGAAAAAGTGAGTTGTTTGAGTTGGGAAAATGCTGTTACAGTTGTTACATGTTTTGTTTTAAATATAGTAAAAGTAAAGATGGTAAAGGGTTTTAGCGATGTGACAGGTTTTGCAAATAGGCTGTTTCTGTCACAATCCTGTTACAATGTTGTTACAAGTTGTTACAAATGTTGTTACAAATGTTGTTACAAGAATAATAAATTAAAAATCAGTGGTTTACAAAGGTTGTAACAAGTGTTACAAGTGTAACAGGATTTTGGAAGCCACGCAAATTTTACAACATGAAAAAAGAAACTATTGCTAACATTTTTTGTGCCGGGGTGCTGATTTTTGGAATTTTTTTAAGGGCAACCACCCACTACTATTTTTTTGCCGGGCTGTGCTGCGGAATGGGCGGCATATTGTTAATAATTAGTACGCTGGGCCGATGGCAGGCTAAAAAGGCTGCTGCTATTATTGATAAAAAAATTATGGACCAGCGGCGGCGGATGGATGATATTGTTGACCAATTAAACAATGCTAACAATGATAATTGAAAAAGAATTGGTGGTTGATAACAGCAACGGCAAGGTGCAGCAGGATAATTTTATTGTGCTGCACCTTGCGCCTACTGATGAGCTGGTTTTTGACCGGGAAAAGAATTTGTGGGTAGATAAGTTTCAAGTGCGGAATTATGAAAATTATGTGTACGTTGTTAAAACTGATGGCGGCACCGTTTTTGCAAAACTTACCTGTGTACAGCGGATGCTGTTTAAGGATATTACCAAGGATTTTACCATTGCTGACAATGGCTGCAGTGTGGGGCTGTGGAAACACTATTTTAAAAAGCGTTTTGCCAAGGTGAATGATGGTACTAAGATGGCAGCGTATTTTTATGAGAGAGTAAAAAATTAAGTAACTTGCATTAACCATTTTAAAGTAAGCATGAAAGGTTTTGTTCCGATTGATATACCTACCAAACCATACGTTAAAGCATACATTACTCACAGATTGGGCAACCCTGCTGTAATTACTACAGAAAACAGCACTTTGGGAAGAAAAATATACGATTTACTTGAGCACAAAACCAATGAAAGAGCTGACCAATTTAAAAGTAAACATTACACCGAAAAAGTACGGCTGTATATTCCCGTAAGATTATGGCGGCGAAGGGGCTGTTTTTTAAATGCTACTAACATAAAAAACTTTAACCTTTTTGCAGAGGAGGAATTGAAGTTTCGATTTCACAGCATTATGGATGATTTAATTTTTATACTGCCCAACTTTTTAAGCAATTTGCCAGAGGTGCGCCGCCGCCTTGGTGTTGATATTGAAAGCTGGAGCGATGACAGCATGAAAAAAAGTTATTACCGCTACCGTGTTGGCAATAACAATGTCTTTTATCTTGATAAATATAATTTAAGAGAAAAAAAAGTTTTGCCCTAAGTGTCCCTTAAAAATGTGCCATTGCTTACCCCTTTAGTTTTGCGTTATGAAACGCAGCTACAATAATATTAATCCATCATTCGGCCCATACAGTAAGGGCATCTGTAAAATATTAATTGCCCCACGGGAGTGGGTGCAGGATGCTATTATAAAAGATTTTGAAACGGGTAAAGTTGTTGATGCTATTATACTTACTGATGCCAGGCAATTTATTGAGCTACAGTTTACGCCAGAGAGCTACAGTTACGAAGAGAAACCTAAAGGTAGCAAGGCCGGAAGTTATTATGAAATTAGCCTGGAAGGCATTGCCAATAATATTACTGCCGAAACTTTATTAACGCTGGAAACATTGCGCCATCATGAATTTGTTGCAATAATTTTTACTAAAGATAATTTGCAAAAACTGGTGGGTGATAATGAAACCGGTTTGCGCCTTGTTTTTGGTAATAAAGAAGATGATAATAAACAGGTGTTAAGCATTGCTATGGCTATGGAAAATGAGTGCATGGCGCCTGTTTATGAGGTATAATGCAAATTTCTGTCCTTTACCCCGTTGTTATATCCTTTCATTTTTGTTACGTAAAAAAATACGTAGCAATTGAGCTTTCACACTATTAGTGCAATATTAAGAGGCAACTGGTTAATTGACCCTGCGTTTGCGCAGAGTCAATTGCCTATTGTATTAGAGATGGTGAAAGGGAATGCTAGCCGTGACCAAGCTGCGGTTTTTAAAGACCGCATGGAGCACAAGCCTAAAGCTTATTTGCCAACTAAAATGAATTATGCCGGTGTAAATTCTAATTTATACAGCGTATCTCCTTTTACCAGCATGGACAGGGTGCCTTACAACAGTATTGCTATGGTGAATGTGCTGGGGCCTGTTTTAAAGTATGGCGATTACTGCACTTACGGTAGTGTTGAGTATAACGACCTGATGATTCGCCTTGCAAACAGCGACAGGGTTAATGGCATTTTATTGAATGTGGACAGCCCCGGTGGCCAAGCTGATGGCACTGGTATGCTGGCCGAAACTATACGACAAACTACTAAGGTTAAACCTGTAATTAGTGTGGTGCAGGATGGCATGGCGGCAAGTGCCGGCATTTGGATTTATAGCGCAGCGCAAGAGTGCTATGTTACTCGTGCTACTGACCAGGTAGGGAGCATTGGCGCTTACACAACCATGTACGATTTTAAAGGGTATTTTGAACAAAACGGCGTGAAGGTGTACGATATATATGCGCCGCAGAGTACTGATAAGAATAAGGATTACCGCCAGGTGATTGAGAGTGATGGCAAGGAAACCACATTGATAAGTGCAGACTTACAGATGCTGGTTGAAGACTTTAAAAAATCTATTAAAACATTTAGGGGGCCCCGGTTAAAAGTAAACGGCGATGAGCCTTTTACTGGTAAAATGTACACTGCTAAAGAGGCGCTGAAGCTGGGGCTGATTGACGGCATTAAGCCTATAACAGGGGTGGTTAGTCGCTTAGAGGAATTGATTAAACTAAGAGCTTAATTTTTAATTATGAATATAAATAACATTTCGAAAGTACTCGGCTGGGCAGAAACTCCAGACACAACCGAAGGCCTTTTTTTACAGCCGGAGGAAGTTGCATCTGTTGAAAATACCATTGGTGATGCACTTGCCAATGCGGCCACTTTAACACAGGCGCAGGCCGATGTGGAGGGATTAAAGGCTAAAAACGCCACACAGGCTGCCACCATTGCTACGCAAACTGAAACCATTGCTACCCTGCAGGCAGAGGTGGCTAAGATGGGCAAAGAAAGCAGCGGCACCGGTAGCACTGTTGCAGTACCTGCAGCAGCGGAAGTAAAGGAGGAGAAAGCTGAGGGTGGTATGCCAAGGTTTGACAGTCCTGAACATCCGGCAAATATGTACGCCGACGGCATTAAAAAGTACGACAGCGGCATACCTGCTAAAAAATAATTTTTTTAAAATCAGTACCTACTGAACAACAATAATTTTTAACCCCATTTAAACTATTTTTTTATGCCGGAAGTAATACCGCAAACCGAAATAGATATAGATCAACTAAAGGCTGACTTTGGTGATTTTTATTTAAACAGCGGCCAGAATTTAAGCAACCTGCACATGCTCCCTTATGAGAGTTTTGAGACTATGGATGCTTTTACCGTGGTGCCAACCAACGATACTATTATTCGTGAGAGTAATGTTGAAGTTGAAGAAATTTTGCAGCAATACCAGGATGAGTTTACACCTAAAGGAAAGGTGGAATTTCAACCTGTGGAATTTATGCTGCGCCAAATTAAAATTGATTTGGAGTTTAACCCTACCAAGCTTCAACGTAGTTGGGTTGGCTTTTTAGCCAGCAACAATATTGATCGTACTCAGTACCCTTTTGTTAGGTGGCTGTTTGAGCAATATGTGTTTATGAAGAGCAAGGAGGACATGGAGAAAAAAGCTATATACAAGGGTATATATGCTGCTCCGCAGGATGGTGTTGCCGGTGAAGCAAGCAAGGTTATGGATGGCGTTAGACAGGTGGTAACTAATTTCTTGGCCGATGGTAAGGATGTTCAGGAGATAATTTCTGGTGCTCCTGCGGTTGACCCCGCCACTTTTGTTACACAGTTAGAAAACTGGGCAAAAGCACTTCCTGAAAAATACCGCCGCATGGTAATGTCTATTAACCTTAGCCGCACTTTGGAAGAGCGTTTTGTTGAGGGAATGCAGCAGAAGTACAACATGCATTATGCGCAGGTTGGCCAATTGAAGCGTATACGCAATTATGAAAACCTTAGCCTTGTTGGCCGCCCTAGTATGGAAGGTGAAGAGGGCTGGTGGGCTACGCCAAAGTATAATGCCCTGATGGGTGTTAAAGGTTTTGAAAATAGCAATGCTATTAAAATTGAAGGCGCTAAGCGTAAAGTGAGTTTGTATACTGACTGGTATGCAGCCATCTACTTCATACAGCCTAAACTTTTATTTGTAAACGATAAGGTGAGCTACTAAGTAGCTCACCCTATTGGGTTTTAAAATTCTATATCCAACTGAATAAAAAATTACTCATTTAAACAAACATTATACACATGAAAAAGCTTTTTAAATTTTTACCGGTGCTGTTAGCACTCAGTTTTATTTCTACAGTAGTAACCGCACAGGTTACCACCCGTTTTACCAACCGCAACTTTGATGAGCGTATTGCACAAAAAGTAATTACTACCAACGCCACTGTTACTAATGTTGACAGTATTGTTTTAGGTACTAACGAAGCTGGTGTGATAGAGCTTACGGTGATTGGGTTTGCAAAAGATACGGCTCACAGTGTGAGTGGTAAAATTGCAGTACGGTTTAACAAACGCAGGGGTACTTGTACTTTAGGTACTATTGCCAGTGTGCTGCCTATTGTGGCAGATGCGCCGTTAACGGGTGCAACGTTTACTGTATCGGTTGTAAATAATAACCTGTATGTAACGGTTACGGGTATTGCCAGTACTTCTATTACATGGCACAGCTTTTTAAAATATAAGGGCATCCGAACTTACGGCGGTTAATACCGCTTTTTTGTAACCCCCTATTTTTAAATTTCTTAATTTTTTTAAAATGGCAAAATATACAGCCGAGCAATTAGCGGCAATGACAGCGGAAGATGTACAGCAACTGGTTTTATTGTTGCAAGATAGCAACGAAGACCTTGCTACTGACAATGATAAACTAGCCAAAGGAATTGATGATGCTAACAAAACCATTGCGCAATTGAATGAAGTAATTGCAACGGCACAGAGCAAAGGTGCTAGTGCAGCAATTGCCAGCACTGCAGCTGTTGTTTTGGAGCATGAAGGAAAAAATTATAAATGGAACCGCAAAAGTTTTATTCTGCCTGGTAAACCTGAAAGGTACAATGCGGAAGATGCTGCTGCAAATCCTGAATTAATTACCGAATTGCTGGCTATTGAAGGGCAGAACGTTCTGCTTGAGCAGGCGTAAAAAAAACAATTTTTTAAAACCGTATAAATTCTTACCCATGGGAAGTATCGCATATAAAAATTTAAAGAACGCACAAAACACCACAGCTGGTATTGCAGAGTTTTTCTACTTAGCCAGGGTGGCAGATTTTGCTGTGAATGGCATACAGGTGCCGGAAGCACCCGTTGATGGCCAAAATAATGGTAACAGCGTTGTTATCATGCAGGATCATGAGTTTTTAGCTAACAAAGCTTTTGCACAAATATTTTGTGCACCTGAAAAAAATAAGCTGGAAACGAAAAGCATTGGCGACACACTGTTTAAAAAGCAGGATTTTGTTGC
>JAGVCC010000300.1 GCA_020059395.1 Chitinophagales bacterium
CCAAACTGCTTCCGGTAACATGCGGAACGCCACTACAATTTGTAAGTCGGCATTCAATGACTTTAATTCAGTTAAAAATTCCGGGTTCTTTAATTTTTCGGGTTGCAGCACTTTTAAGTTATGCTCTACAGCATACTTTTTTACGGCACTTTGCTGCATTTGCATGCCTCTGCCGGCAGGTTTATCGGGTCCTGTAATTACACCAACTATATTACACCCACTTTTTACCAATGCATCCAGCGATGCTACGGCAAACTCCGGTGTGCCCATAAAAACTATCCGCAGTGCTTTATAATCTTTCATATTGCCTGCGAAGATAATTAAATTGGCTGCAGCACAAATTATCCTGTAAAACAGGGAGCCGTATTTTATCCAGCTATTTTATTTTTATACCAATAATTTTTTAGCATGAAATATTTATTGGTATTACTGCAAATGACAAGCATGATGGCTGCTGCACAAAAAGCTTTACCGGCAATTAAAGATACTGTTACGGCAAAACTGATAATTAAAAATAATCAGCCAGTAAAAAAAACAGCATTGGCAACTTCAATAAGCGTGGAAATAGAAAATGCACTGCATAATATTTTAAAAAAATATTGTAATAAACCCAATACAGCAGCAACCTGGCTGCAGGTTAAAGCCGAAGCTGAAAAAATATTATATGGTTATTTTAAAGATGGTAAATTAATTGGCACAAAAACATCAGCAGCCTATTTTGTAAAAATGGATGCATTAACGATCTCGGCTACTGATATTGTCAATAAAAAAATGATTGTAATAGCAGGCATCGCAACAGTAAAGCATGCTGAGTTTACAATACTTACCATTGAAGAAAAATGCCTTTTATAAACTCAATATAAATGAAGTACCACCTGCCGCTTGTGGCGCTACGGTCACTGAACATTTAATAGCTTTTGCCAAATCCCGTATAATGTGCAAGCCCAGGCCATGTTTTGCACCAGTTATACTTGTTTCACTGAATAATGTGCTTGCCTGCTCGGCGCTAATACCAGGACCATTATCAGTTATAGAAAAATGAATTTTTTCCTGCTCACGCCATGTCTTCCATTCAATGGCAGCACCATTTGTTTGCTGCAAAGCTTTTATTGCATTGGCAGTAAGATTCTGCATAATGGTTTGCAAATAGTTTTCATCAGAATATACAGTGAGCTGTTCATCGTTCACAAAAGAAAATTTAACCGTATTGCTGCTGGTAAAAAATTTTTGCAAATACGCAAATAAATCATCAACTGCAATGGCATTTACTTCTGGCTTAAAATTATCCATTTGCCCTTTGCTCCACAATAACATACTCTCCATTGTTTCCAGCAAAGAAGCCGCCGACGTACCTATTTGCGTTTCCCTCTCAGCTATTTGTGTTTCGCTTAAAATACCCGGGCTTCTTTTTTGCAGTTGTAAAAAGTTAACCAGGTTGGCAACCGGGCTGCGTAAATCATGACTGAGTATACCGAAAAATTTTGCTTTTACTTTATTGGCTTCATCCAGCTCAGTATTTAAACTTAGTAAAGTGGTGTTAACTTTTTTACGTGTTTTATTTTGATAAAATAATAGCCCGGCAATGCAAAATAATAACAGTAACCCTGCCGCCAATGCCCATTTCAATTTTTGCTCATTAGCCAATGCTTTTTTGTTAAAGGCAATTTCTGTATCTCTTATTGCTACTTCCCTTTCTCCTTCAATGGCGGCAATTTTATTTTTATTTTCCTGAGAATACACGGAGTCTTGCACCTGCTGGTAACGGCGAAAATTAATGTAGGCATTTTTATAGTCGCCAGCCAGCTCCTGTGCCTCTGCAAGGTTACCGGTAAAAAATGCTTCGTTATTTACATCGCCAGCTTCTACACTTGCTGCTATGGCTTTATTAAGGTAAAAAACAGCTTTCTGCAGCAGCTCGTTTTTACCAGCCGGAATGTTTTTACCGCTTACACTTATTCCTGTTTTATCTTTTGCAATATCCATATAAGCAACACCAATATTACCCGTATTGATTATTGCAAGCAGATAACCGGGGCTTATGATATTCCAAATACTGTCTGCCTTAAGCGCCAAATGCAGTTTAGCAGCATAGTTGGTTTTTTGTAAAGTTGCCATATTGGTATACACAGTGGCTATACCAAACTGGTTTCCTGTTTGTGTGTAGTTACGCAATGCCTTGTCATAATAGGCTGCTGCATTTGCATCATCAGCTGTTTCCATATATGTAGTAGCAATGGCAGCCTGTGTTGTAGCAATATCATCGGTATTATTTTCCTGCTCCTGTATGCGCAAGGCTTTAAAATTATAGTCAAGGTCTTTTTTATAATCTTTTTGGGCAGCGTAAACTGTGGCAATATTACTGTAAGCCTGTGCAATAAGCCGGGTGTTTTTATTTACCTCACTTACTTTCAGGCTTTCAAAAAAATAAGCTGTTGCTTCGGTAAACTTTGACTGTCGCTGGCAAATAACTCCCATATTATTCAATACTGATGCAGTGTTAAACGCATCGTTATTTTTTTTATGAATATCCAGCGCCTTCTTATTGTGATATAAAGCAGAGTCATACAGCCCTGCATCGTTATACAATGTGGCAATAATTGCATTGAATACAGCAACTGCCTTTGTCCATTTCATTTGGGTGGCAACAGCAAGGCCTTTATCAGCATATTGTCTTGCTGCTGTCGGATTAATGGCCGTATAATTTTCTGCAATGGTCTTATACAAACGGGCCGTAGCAGTGTCGTTTTTCGCAAATGGAATTTGTTGTACTAATGAGTCGCAAAGCTGCTGCCCCTGTTTTTGGCTAAAAGTTACAGCCGAAATAAGAAAAGATATTATTACCAGTTTTATGCACTTGGGTATCATACTTTAAATTCTTTAAGAGCTTCTTTATACACACGGCCCACGGGTAATGCAATATCATGCACCAATACTTCTGCCGAACTTATTTTTTCTATAAAATGTTTTTGCACGGCATAGCTACGGTGTATGCGTACAAAACTGCCAAAGGCTTTTTCTTTTATAAGGCTACCTAATGGCGACAGCACCGCATATTTTTTTTGTGCAGTAACAATACCG
>JAGVCC010000231.1 GCA_020059395.1 Chitinophagales bacterium
GCCGGTAAAAATTCCGGTAGTATATGTAACCAGCGATGTAAAGAAAAAATATTTGTATGATGAAACAGCTACGCTGGATATAAAATTGAAGGTGGATATAGGTGATAAAAAACGTACCGGCCATAATGTGGCAGGCTATATTAATAATGGCGCAGCAAAAACGGTTATACTTGGCGCACATTACGACCACTTAGGTTATGGCGAAGACCGCAACTCTTTATTTACCGGCACCACACCACAAATACATAATGGGGCCGATGATAATGCCAGTGGTACAGCAGCACTTATTGAAGCCGCCAAAATGTTGAAAGCCTCTAAATTTAAAAACAGTAATTATGTTATACTTGCTTTTTCCGGCGAAGAGCTGGGTTTGTACGGCAGTAAATATTTTACTGAACATTCAACAGTTGATTTAGCCACCGTTAATTATATGATTAATATGGATATGATAGGTCGCCTTAGCGACAGCACAAGAGGTTTAACCATTGGCGGTTATGGCACTTCACCAGCATGGGGCCAGCTGCTTACAGCAAAAGACAAGTACTTTACCATTAAGTTTGACAGTGCCGGCTCTGGCCCAAGTGACCATACTTCTTTTTACAGAAAAGATATTCCGGTGCTCTTCTTTTTTACGGGTGTGCATGGCGATTACCATAAACCCAGTGATGACGCTGAAAAAATTAACTACAACGGAGAGCTGCAAATTGTAAAATACATTTACAGTGTTGTTGAAAAAACTGATAAACAGGGCAAACTGGCATTTACTAAAACAAGAGAAAGTGCTGCAATGGGAAAAAGTACTTTTAAAGTAAGCCTGGGTATTATGCCCGACTATACATACAGCGGCGCCGGCGTACGGGTAGATGGTGTAAGCGAAGGAAAAGCGGCGCAGAAAGCAGGTATTAAAGCAGGTGATATTGTTACACAATTAGGTGATATTAAATTTACCGATGTACAAAGTTATATGGGCGCACTGGGTAAGTTTAATAAAGGTGACGCAACAAAAGTGAAAGTGATGAGAGGTAAAGAGGAGCTGGTGTTTGATATTGTTTTTTAAAACAGTTAACTTTAGTTTATGGAAACATTAATAGTAAAAATTAAAAAACAAAATAAAGCGGCTTTTACAAAAGAGCTTTTAAAGTCGTTTGATTTTTTAGAAGTAACTGCAGGTAACAACAAACAGCAACCGAACGGTATTAGTGTAAAAAGAAAAAGTGCATTAAAAAAGGGTTTTAAAGAATTACAACTGGCCGAAGCCGGGAAATTAAAAGTAAAACCAGCATCCCGTTTACTTAAAGAATTGAAAAATGCCTGAAATTGAAATTATAGCACTTCCTCAATTTGAAAAAGAATTAAAACAGCTTGCCAAAAAATACCCATCAATACCACAGGATTTTGAAATACTTTTAAATAACCTGACTCTGAATCCCTTTTCTGGAATAAGCCTTGGTAATAATTGCTTTAAGGTTAGAATGGATATAAAATCCAAAAAAGCCGGTAAGCGGGGTGGCGCAAGGGCTATTACCTGCGTTAAACTTATCTCAGCCAGGCTTTATTTGGTAAGTGTTTTTGATAAGGCAGACAGGGAAAGTATTTCAAAAGAAGAAATAAACTCCATTCTGAAAAACTCGGGATTATTGTAGCCATGAAACTTAAAATTGATAACGAAACACTGGCGCAGGAGTTTTTTGAAGACGCTGCTTTGCTGGGCCTTGTGGCACCGGTAAAGGATTATCAATTTTGCTGGCAGCTCAATCAAATTCTGGGTTTCGATTTTAGAATTAATAACGACTACGAAATACAACTTAAGAAAAAACAGCGCAACTATTTTTTTTCTATTTATCAGTACGAAGTAAAAGGGACCTGTTTAGTACATTATTTATACAATAATCAGTTTGATGGCGAATACCTGCTGCCAGAATTTAAACACCTTGATTTTTTATGGCTGCTTAAGGGAGAGTTTGTAAACGACGCAGAGTTAAAATCCTTAATGCAGTCCGTACGCACTTTACCGGCAGTACAGTTAGTTACCGAAATGACGAATGAGAAAATAAAGAACAAGCAGCATTTGATTTTTTAGAACTGTCTGGTTGTAAAATTGCTTATGAAGAAGGTTTTTATTTTTTTACAGTTTGCTGCAATAGTATCTGTTGCAAGTGCTCAAAAAAAACAGTCTGTTAATTTGTTTGTAAGTGGTTATGCAAGCAATATGATTTACGATGAATTTAGTGGATTTACTTTTACCGGCCTGGGTGCAGGCATACAACTGCACTTAAATGCAGCACACAAACTAAAACCACAAATTGATGTTGCAGGCAATTTGTTTCCGATTAACAAGATTGCATTTATTTTACCTGATGGCAGTATATCAGGCCCTAAACAATCCGTAGCAACAATATTTGCCGGTTTTGTGTATGAACCTTTAAACAGGCTGGAAACCGGGCTTAGCACAGGCCCTGCTTTTCATGACGATGGGACAGATATTGGTATTAAGCCTCATCTTGCCTATTATCTTGGAAAGAAAAAAATTATTAAAGCGCATGCATCGTTTACACATATTTTTGTGCATAACCAATTTTCAAATTACAACACCGGCATCATAAATGCAGGCCTTGCTGTAAAACTATTTTAAAAAAAATGCTATGTGGAAAGAAGAAAACAACACCCTCTATAAAAAATTTGAGTTTTCAAACTTCTCTGAAGCTTTTGCCTTTATGACAAGAGTGGCTATTGAAGCAGA
>JAGVCC010000219.1 GCA_020059395.1 Chitinophagales bacterium
CAATGACATTGCATTTGTAACGGCAGAGAATATGTTTTACGTGATAATTGATGCTACCAACCCTGCCAATTTAAAATGGAGTGCTTATGCCGAAAAACTTACGCCTTTTAACCGTGGCGCTGCTGAGCGAACGGTGGAGCTGGGGCTAAGCACCCTTTGCACTTATTGCGAATATAACGATGCTACGCAGGCATACGAACGCCGCCATTATGTGGGTACCCGGCAGCCCGGCAGCTTTAGAAATAACAAAGGCACGCTGATTGAAAACGATTTTGGCCTGCGCCTTTTTTACATAAAAAAATTGCAAACGGCTGCAGGTGGCCCTACGTACCCGGTAAGCTTTAATCACAATACCGATGCGGCTAATAATGTGATAGAAAAGTACAGCCTGGCATTAGACAATGCTGCTGGCATTGCACCCAACCTGCACCAAAGCTTTGAGGATATAATGGACAGGATTGAAACGGTGAAAGTAACCGCCAACGCTAACACTAAAATGCTGGCCGAAATGGATGGTGCCAACACGGTGGAAATTGATAATATACTGTACCTGCCTTTTAAACGCTACCGCAGCATACCGCTTAAAAATGATACTGATAAAACTGCGGAGATTGGTTTGGACTTAGTGGTATTGTAAAAATTAAAATTTATGAGTATGTTTGCTGCATGAGTAATTACATGCATCCCCGCACTCAGTTAATGATTGATATTTGTAAGGGCGTGTATAACATTATAAAATCGTTTGTAAAATGGATGAAGCATTGCTTGACCCGATAAAATGCCCCCAGTGTACCAGCACACAAATTGAAACCAGTAAAGACAAGCGTAATAAAATTTTTATTACTTGCATTAAGTGTGGACACGAATTGAAGCCTGGAGATAACATAACTAACAGTATAGATCTTACGCCTGCTGACAATAAAAAAACTATTGGCTTTTTACTATTTTTAGTTATTGTGGCATCAGTTTTTTTTATTTACAAAGGTTGTGGAAATGAAGATCCAATGCCTGTAGTTGCAACAGTAACAGAAAGTATATCACCGGTTGTTTTATCGAAATCAGATAGTATAAAAGAGGCTAAGCAGGATAGCCTAGATGGAATTGAATATGCCAAGCAGTTTAAAATTAAAATGGATAACAGCCGCAATCAGTATGTGACAGATTTGCGCAACCGTTTTTTAGACGCAGGTTTAGATATTAAGTGCTATGATGAAAAAAACAAACTTGGCCGTACTTTAAAATTGCAATTTTCATTGTTTAATGATGTTTGGAAGCGAAAGTTTGAAAAAGAAAAAATATTAAATGAAGCCTTTAGTTACTTTACTAAAATTATTCTTACAGATGGTTATGGTTATAATGCTGTAATCTATTAAATCGTACATTTACCCCGCAAAGACAATTCCATACAGCCTCCACCTTATTGGTGGCAGGCACGGTGTTGTAAGTACACCAGCTCTGTATGGAGTCTTTGCAGTGACCTGTCACCACCTCTTTAAAAAATAAGGCATGAATGAAGATGTTAAAAAAGATGCAATACCGCCTGTGCAGGATGGTTTGCAAAACAAACTGTTTAATTTTATTATAGAAGAGTATATGCCCTGTACTAACGGGGCCGATGCTACGGTGGAGCTGATGACTACCAGAGAGATTTATGAGAAAATGCAGGCACTGCACCCCGGTAGCTACAGTATAGCAGAGGTTAGTTCTTTTTTACACAACAATGGTTTTACATTTATAAATTCCGGTAAGTTTACGCTTGAGTGGCTGCTTAAGCGTAATACCAAATGAAAATCTACTCTAATAAAACTCAAGTTATGTGGTTGCCCGCAGGTGAATGACTTTTAAGCTGTTCGGGCGCCGGAATTTTTTGTGTTACTTTTTTCTGGCGGTTTATATTTGTCTAGCTCTTCCAACGCTTTATTAAGCTTGTATTTTAAAAACTCTACATCATCTGTAAGCGTACGGTTTTGCTCCCGTAAAATGGCGTTTGCTTTTTTTAGTTCGGCTATTATTATCTCATCAGCATTATAGGGTGGCGTAGGCTCATTTAATGTGAAGGCATGGTCGTTTGTGGGGTTTGGCTTCATTCTTTCATATAAATCCAGTAATTTATTGTAATCATCCACCTTTGGATGTCCGCTACCATCATACCATTTATAAATTCTTCCTTGAGGTATATCTGCCATTTTAGAGATTTTCGAAGGCGTAAAACCAAGCCTTTTAAGTTCTTCTAATACCTTATGCTTATCCATTGAATAAGTTCTAAATTTTATAAAAAGTTATAAATTTATTTGTAAGTAATTATAAACTTTGTAAGTTTGCTATATAAAGTTTTACAAAGTAACTATAAATTTTTACACTATGCAATACCCGAAAGCGGTAATACCTAAAAAGGGAACACAGGCACCAGAAAGAGTTGCTGATATGCTGAAGAAAAAGCTGGCTAAACGGCTTGTTGAATTAAATGCGGTGGTAACAGCAGAGGACAGGGCAGCCTATTTAGCATTAAAAGGCATTACCAAGGGTAACCTAAGCTTATATATGAATGGTACCATTTTCGATTTAAAGAAGGCTGCCAACATGATAAAATTTTTTACCAAGCGCATTGATGCCAGGCATAAAGAACTGGAGGAAGTGTTAAACGGATAAGCCATGTATTTACACAGCAGAATGAAAAGGGATTGTGGTGCAAGAATTAAATGGTTGAATTACCACAGAAGGCAGGGAGATTTTGTAACAGTTTTTAATGCCTTTTCTGCAACTGACCAGCCCCTTACTTTAAATGTTATACGAAAAATTATACTGGGCTGGGGTAAAAATGATGCAATTACAGAAAAAGTGCTGTTTAAAATGGAGGAAATAATACGGCTGCGTATTGGTGAAAAAGAAGTTAAGGATAAGATTGAAACAGCATTGTATGAACTGCCAAAATTTGCAAGATTATAATATGAATAAAGTTTTTAAAAAAGATATAGAGGCCTTTTTTGAGCTTGATAAAAAAAGCCAGATAAAATACCTAACCAATCTTTTTAGAGAGAGCGTGGAGCTGGGTTGTAAAATTACGCAGCTGAATTATATGCTTACGCTTTTGCAGGAAACGAATGAGGATTTATCTAACACACTTAACATGCGCTGTATGCAGATTAGTGAGTTTAAAAAAGAGCTGAATGTTTTATCGGCCAGTAAAAAAATATTCAGCACCACACCATCCTTTAATAACCAGCTTAAAGCAGTATGATACCTCAAATAACTTTTACAGATAACCCGAACGGCAAACTGCTGTTGCCCGTGTGGCAAGATTGCCGCCTGCGTGATGATGCAAAATACTATGCTGGTGCCAGTTTAATACCTGTGTTAAAGGGTAATGAGCTGGGTATTGTGCAGGTGGTGGCGGTGCGGTTGTTTAGCTACACAAAAATTACCGACACATTTAGTTTTATGAACTGCGGTAAACATGCGGCATACCAGGCTGCACTGCTGCAGCGGTATTACCAGCACCAGGTTAAAAACTGGAACAGCGATTTACAACTGGTGCAACTGGTTTGCAAGTACACCAGCATGAACATGAATTATATGGAGACGCTCTATAAAGATTTTTACGAAAAATTAAACCAACAACATGGCCAAAGAAAAAGCTAACTACATAACGCTGCTAATGATGCGTAATGAAATTACACAGGCAGCGCAACAGAGCATTGTTTTTAAACTGTTTAACAAGGATAAGATTGACCGCTTTTTTAAATACAACGCCATGCGTATACAACTGGCGGATGAAAAGCTGGGCCGGTTGATAAAAAGATTTGTAAAGCATGATGCGGATGATAAGCCTATACAACTGGAGCAGCAAGCGGGTGGCCGTGTAAAGTGGGAATACAACAGTGCGGAAGATGAAAAGGCTTTTGCCATAGAGTATAATGAATTTATGAACCGTGAAGTGGTGATTGAGCTGTGATGTAGTAAATAGTTTTTTAGGGTGAAAATGCAGATTTTCAGTTTCAATCCCGGTGTTGTTTTTACAGCGGCCGGCTTTTAAAATGCGCCGTATTGCAGTGGTGGTATGCCGGGTGTAACAATTCGGAGGGGACAGTTCGAATCTGTCCGGCGCAACGTAAGTGATTTTGGTTAATGAATAAACCCCGTGGCTTGTTTAGGCGTAGCGGGGAATTTTAAATTTTCTTTTACTAATCCTCAATTATAAAAAAATGGCAAATCAGTTTACCAAAAAAGTAAAGCTTAACACAGTGGCCGACAATGGCAGTTTTAAGCTAAACCAGCGCAGCTACAGCCCTGTTTACAAAATTGACCGTAAAGAGAGCAGGCAGGTATTTTTTACCGGCGTTGTAAGCGGCCGCAGTTTTAAAAGAAAGCCAGGGCATTTTGTGTATGTAAAGCCCTAAACATTTTAAACCGGTATTTTATAAACTAAAAACAGGTGGTAGTGCGCCTGGTGTGTGTTGGGTAAAAGACGGTTTATTTCTCTTAATTTTTACTATTAAAATATAACTATGTTACCCCAATTTTTAAAAGAACTTATTGAGCAACAGGCAAGAATTGCCTATATGGAAAACCCGCCTACATTGCTCAGCTATGGCTTAGGCGATTTTTTAAGGAAGGATAAAAAAGATACCGATTATTTGGAGCTGCTTAAAGAAACTAAAGAAGTGATTGTGACCAACCCATTGTTTGCAAAAAAATACCTTGGCCGGGCTTTTGATTTTTTTAAATGTTTTGAAGTGATTAAAGTTAACGTTAACCATGCTGATGTGGATGCGCTGCTGAAAGATATATTTAGCAAACCGGATGCTCATTTGCGCAAAGATGAGATTGACAGTTATGTGGCTAATATGGTGGAGAAAAAAATGAAAGAGTTTGGGGCTATGGTGAGCGGTGTGCCGGTTGATAAAATGGCTGCGGCAGAGCGGCACGAAATGAAGGACACAGAAAAGCCACTACCAGAAAAAATTAATGAAGGTATACGCCGTGCACATATTGATGTGGTGGGAGAGCTGTACGAAAAATTTAAACAGCACCTTAATTTATTGTTTACCGACATGGTGCCTAACCCCTACAATAGAGCTTCTGTTGAAAAAGTGAATATTGATATTGCCCAGGCGTATGAATATTTAACTGAGTTGCGCAACCTTGCGGTTACCAAACCGGGTATGTAAAAATTCCGGCGCAGCCGTAGGCATATAAAAATTCAATACAGTTGAAGAATTACAGCCGCTGATTATTATTTATTCGATGTATTTAAGTTGGCGGCTGTTTTTTTAAAAAAATCGGTATGAAAATTAGGCCAGTTTCAGAATTTATAATGGGTTGTTTTTTGCTGCTTTTTGCCTTTGTTTTAGATGCAGAATTGATGGCATGGCTGGGTATTTACTTGCTTGGATGCAGTTATATTAATTGGTTTAAAAGCTTGCGTTGATTTTTAAAATGAGTGTTATCATCCCCATACAAAAAAATATTACGCCTGCTGCGGCTGCGCAAGTATTGGCTGCTAATGGTTTAGCTGTGAGTGAAGAAAAAGCCGCAGCAATATTGGCCTTTTTGTATAATTTGGCAAACTCAACTGCAAAAAAATGAAAACAGCAATATTATACATAAGGGTAAGTACCGACGAGCAGGCTGATACTGGCTACAGCCAGCGCCAACAGGAGGAAACGTTGCGCCGTTTTTGCGATTTACAAGGGCACACTATTGTGGGAGTTTTTTATGAAGATCATAGCGCCAAAAATTTTAACCGTCCGCAGTTTAGTAAAATGCTGCTGCATTTGCGCAAAAATAAAAATAGTGCTGCCCTGGTGTTGTTTACCAAATGGGACAGGTTTAGCCGCAACGCCGGCGACAGCTACCAAATGATAAACACGTTAAATAAACTGGGTGTGGAGCCGCAGGCAGTGGAGCAGCCTTTGGATATGAATGTGCCTGAAAATAAAATGATGCTGGCTTTTTACTTGGCCAGCCCAGAGGTGGACAACGACCGCCGTGCTTTGAATGTTTTTAACGGTATGCGCCGTGCCCGTAAGGAAGGGCATGTGATGGGGAAGGCGCCTGTGGGCTATTCCAATAAAGTGAGCGAAGATGGCAAACGCAAATGGATTGCGCCCAGCGAAAAGGCGGGGCTGGTGCAATGGATTTTTGAAACAATTGCCACCGGTACTTACACTGCGGAGAGTGTGTGGAAGCTGGCAAAGGAAAAGGGATTGCGATTGAAGAAAAATCCTTTTTGGAATTTATTACGCAACCCGGTGTATTGCGGCCTTATTTATATTCCTGCTTATAAAAATTTACCTGCGGAAACGGTGGAGGCAAAGCATGAGCCTTTGATTTCGAGAGCCCTTTTTTACCAGGCACAGGATGTGCTTAATGGTAAGAAAAAAACGCAGCGGGCAAAGATACAAGTGGATGACCGCTACCCGCTGCGTGGCTTTTTACAATGCCCCGATTGTGGGAAGCTGCTTACTGCCAGCAGTAGCCGTGGCCGCAAACAATACTACGATTATTACCACTGCACAAGTGCTTGCGGTGTTAGGTATAAGGCTGATGTGGTGAACGATGCTTTTGTGCAGGAGCTGCGCAGCTGGAAGCCTCACCCTGCTATTGCTGCCTTGTATACTTTGATTTTAAAAGATGTTTACAGCCAGCAGCGTAATACCAGGACGCAGGAGCTTAGCCGCATTAAAAAGGAAATGGAGCGGCTTACTGATAAGAAAGCGAAGGCGCTTAACTTATTAGTTAACGACAGTATTGGTGCGGATGATTTTGCGCTGATAAAAAAAGATTGCGAACGTGGCCTTTTTATTTTACACGATGAAATGGCGGCGCTTACGGAAACATACAATATTGAGCCTGTAATGGAACAGGCTATGAGTGTGCTGAGTAATTTAGATGCCTACTATAGTGAGCGTGGAGTGGGTGCTAAACGTGATATTGTTGGTTCGATGTTTCCGGAAAAATTGATTTATGACGGAGAGCACTTTCGAACCAGTCGCATTAACGAGGCCGTTCGTGTGATATATAGTGTGGGCGAGGGTTTGAGCAAAATACAAACGGGACAAAACACTTTGGAAGGTGTGATGTCCCGTGAGGTGACCCCCCTGGTACACTTTTCGAACCTTTTTGTTTTGGAGCTAAAAAAGATTGCTGCGCTGGCGGCCTGATAAACTAATACATTTTAATATGATTGAAGCTTTTCCCCTGTGCTGGCCTATGGGCTATGGCCGCACCGACTCTGCTAAACGCAGTTACAGCCAATTGACGGCAATATTGATGAATAACCTGATTTTTTAAAAAAAGAATTACTCCCCTAACGAGAATGGCAAAGCAAGAGAAAAAAGAACCGGCAATTAATAAAGTTACTTATACTGATGAAAGGCTGGCTAAGCTGGGTATTAGCGCAGAAATGAACCGCATTTATATTGTGGAGAATGATCCGGCGCAGGTGAATGGCACTAAGCTTGTGCCTCATGTAGTGTTTCAGGATGTGCCGGAGGGCATGAAGATTATTGTTTATGACTTGGACAGGCACCTGATTAATTACAGTAATAAGAAGACGGTAATTAAGGAAAGTGGCCACGAAGTGCAGGTGGATGGGAGCCGGTTTAAAAAATCGTTTGCCATGACCCGCCTGCGGGAGCCGATTATAAAGGATGGAGACGTTA
>JAGVCC010000050.1 GCA_020059395.1 Chitinophagales bacterium
AGAAAAATTACTGCCTACGGCAAAAACTTCGTCGCCCACTTTAAATTTAGCTTTTTCTGCCGGCGAACCTTCTATTACATCTTCCACCATTATTTTTCCATCTGTATAATAAATGCCCAACCCGGTGTAGGCATAATCAAAAGCATCTTTAAAATGTAAATTGGGCAGCAGGTGAATTTCCCTTTTGGGATAGTTAATTACCATATTAAACCGCCTCAGCAAATCATTGCCAATTAAGCCACCGGTAAAGGGATAGGAAGTAACATTATAAACATCATCATACAAATATACCGGCACCATTCTAAAGCGGTAAGGACCCACTTTTACTTCTTTTAAAACGCTCAGCCTCATTTGAAGCTTGCCTGCCATACCCTGTGCCTGGGTAACAACGGGTTTGCGTTTACTAAGCAATACCGCACTGTCTTCAGCAAAACGTTCGCTTAATAATAAGCACAAACCTGCGCCGGTATCAAAATAAAAGTTGTAACCAAATTTGGTTCTGTCTTTAATGCTGGCCCATTGTATGGGTATTGATGTAAAAGCCGGGTGCAGCACTGCGCCGTATCTTGGATATGTAAATTTACCCGGGCTATAAACAGTAATAAAACTGCTGTCGAAATTTACAGCAACTATATAACGGCTGAAAAAACTGTAACCAATTATTCCATCCACCTTTTCGCCATATACACTTGTAAGCACTTCGTAATTGTTTACATGAAAATTAAGGTGCTTTACTTCAAGGCCAGGCAGGTGCATGGTTTCATCAAAAACAAAAGGCACTTTACGCATGCCGCCAATACCGGCAATGGTGGTATCAGTGGCTTTGGGTACTATATTAAATTCGGCACAGGTAGCAGAGTCGAGTGAAATACCCCCACTGCCGGTGTCTAAAATAAAATTAAGAGAATCGGGTGTATTACCCAGTTTTGCTTTAACCACCATAACCCCGCCGCTAAATTGCTTAAAGGGAAAACGAGTAATCTGTTGTGCCTTTGGTTCCATTAAAATTTCCTGTGCGCTGCAAATACTAATTTGCAGCAGGCAGGTGGTGGCAAGCAATATGCGGTAAAATTTTTTCATTAGCCAGTATATAAATGTACAACCAGAAGTTTTTAAATATAGCTGTAAAGTGTGCAGCGGTTACCAGGCTTTTTGTACCGTGCTTTTGTAAGGACAGTAGTTTTTTGGCAGGCAACTCCTGATTGGTGCTTAAATGATTCGCTATACCGGCAGATTACACATGAGCCAATAAAAAAGCGGTACGGCTATATAAAGGCCGTACCGCTGTTAATTATTATACCGCTGTAACTAGTTTTTGCCCATTAACTCCAACTCTCTTTTTTCTGCAATAACCAAGGCCCATTTTTCAAGCATGTTTACCAGCTCTCCTAATTGTACAGGTTTGCTTATATAATCATCCATACCGGCTTGCATACAGGCCATTCTGTCTCCATGCATAACATTAGCAGTCATAGCAATTATTACAGGTTGTTTACTAAGGCAAACACGTATCATTTTAGTGGCTTCAAGTCCGTCCATTTCTGGCATTTGCACATCCATCAAAATAAGATCGTATGTTGTTTTGCCTATCATGTCCAGCGCAATGTGGCCATTTTCTGCAAAGTGCGGCTGATAACCCATTTTGCTTAAAATTTTGGCTGCCCACTTTTGGTTTACATCATTATCTTCTGCCACTAATATGCTTAAAGGGTATTGCTGTGCAAAAGCACCCGACAGTTTTTTTACCGACATATCCTGGGCATTGCCGGTTTTTTTATTTTCACGCATGCTATTCAGCAATACATCAAACAAAACATGTTGTTTAAGTGGCATTTTTATAGTGGCATTTGCTGCTGTATCAAGCTCAAATTGTTTGTTACTATTTAGTAACACAACAGGTAAGCTGGCATTTAGCTTTTTTATTGCTATTGTAAGCATTTCGCCATTTGTATCATCTGTAAGCTGCATATCGGTAATTACAATATTAAATTGCCCGTTGTTAATTAACTGCAGTGCCTCGTTGCTGTTTGTTGTTGTTACAGGCTGCATTTTCCATTGTATTAATTGGTTTCTAAGTACCGCCGCGGCTGTTGTATTATTGCTAACCAATAATACTTTTTTATTTTCCAAATCTTTAAGGCTGTATTGTCCGCTGGTTTTAACAGTGCTTGCAGTTAGTGGTATACAAAAAATAAAACCAGCCAGTTCATTACTTGTTTTTAATATGCCGCCCATTTCTGCTGCCAGTTTTTTGCTTATAGCAACACCTGCTGATTTTTCTTCGCTGGTGTTTTCATCTTCCTCTACTATGTGACCTTTTTCAAGTAACACGGCTGCCTTTGCAGCACTTTCAGCAAAAGTTGCACTTACGGTAAAACCAAGTGATGGGGCAACATCTATTCTGTTGTGTTTAATAATATGCAGGGATACTACTATTTGTGATGGTGTCTGCGTTTCTGCAATATAATCTGTCAGGTTTGCCAGTATCTGCCGCAGTCGTTTGTTATCTGTTAAAACCTGCACAGGCACATTTGCATCAATTTTATACAGCAATCTTATTTCTTTTGCTGCTGCTTTTATTGCCAGTGTGTCTATCACTTCTTCAATACAAATATGCAGGTCGGTTGGCTTTTGCTGGGTGGCACTTATAACGTTGTCAATTTTGGTTTGTTCCAATTCATCGCTGGCAATTACTTCATCCATTTTGTTTAAAAGTAATTTTCCGGAGCTGATAATGGTTTCAGTATAATCTTTTTGGTCGGGTGATAATGCGGTTTCTTCTAAAAGCAATGCCATTCCCAAAATACCATTCATTGGTGTTCTTATTTCATGTGTAAGCGAAACAAGAAGCTTCTCTCTTGCGGCTGCACTTCTTTTCGCATCTGCCCTGGCTTTTTTTTCTTCTTTGCTGGCATAGTCAAGATGCTTTTGCATATCGGTTATTTGCACTTTTAGGCCCTGCAGGTTATTGTAATAGCCTTTTGCTTTTGATTTATAAAAACCGGTTACCACAACCAATACTGCACCAACAGCTATTGCTACAAGAATCATATTGAGGGCAGACAGTACAAGTAACGGATAAAAGACAGGTAAAAAATTATTTATTGTCAGCATAATTGTTTTTATTGGTTTAATGTTGCTGTGTAACAGTTTTAAACTTCATCGTTTTCTGTATACACCACGCCGGCTTCAGTTAATTTTTTTATAGTATTTATTTCCTCAAGGTGGGCTTTAAGGTGAAAAAGCAAATTATCAATCGGCTGCCACATCATTACCCAGCTGAAAATATCTATACCAGTTAGTATGGCTGCTTCCACCCCGCTGCTTTCGCTAATAAAGGTGGGTATAAGTATGTGCGATAACAGAATAATTAATAAGCCAACAAAAAGCACCATGTAATTGCGGCGTTTAAACTTTTCAAAATCTTCCTGCTTTACAAGCATTATGTTTGAAAAATGCCGTTTAACAGCATACATTAGCGGTTCTGTATATTGTCTGTCTTCTTCTTTTTTGCAGGTAATTTTGTATTCAAAAAATGAGTGTTCACGTGCAGCAGCTTTAGCTTTGTTAATGTATTCTTCAAATTCATGACTCAGCTGCCTTTTATAAAAAGGTGCCGGATCATTTTTGTTAAAATGCTCTTCTACAGCCTCGGGGCTAACAATTAAAAAAATGTCAATTTTTTCTGGTGAGTGGTTTTTCATTTAAACTGGGTTGTGCTGTATTGATGGCTTGTTATTGCTGTGATGCCAAACATACGCCGTATACAACAACTGTTTGCAGCAGGTAAAAATTGTATAAAGTAAATAAAATTATGGGCATAAACCTTAAAGTAGAAATGCAACTACAACAACAGCATTATTTTAACTAACACTACCGCACCGGGTAAAACGTTTCTATGTTATTGCTTCAGTCGGCCAAAGTACAACTGCCACAAAAACCACTAAGGTAAACAGCAAACTCACAAATAAAATCCCGAAAAATAACTTTAGAATGAAAAGCCCTCAATTAGAAAAACCTGTATATACAAAATCGTTTGCTGCGCAAATAAAAGAGCGGTCGGATAAACTGATGAACTATTTTCTTTTTTGTTTTTTTGCATGCGGCGTTATGCTGGCCCCGTTTTATAACACATGGGCAGTAGCATTTGGAGTTGGCGGCTTAAATCTTTTAGTTTACTATTCAGTAAAACGGGCCTTTCCTGATTCTGATATTTATCATTATGTATTAAGCCTTGTACTGGGTATTTTTTATGCGCAGGGTATTTATCAAATGCAGGGGCTGTTTCAAATGCACTTTAGTGCTTTTATTGCTAGTGCCATTCTTATTTCATACCAAAACTGGAAACTTCAAATACCACTGGTGCTGTTTGTAATAATACATAACATTACACTCGCCTTTCTGCAAAATGCCGGTTTGCCATGGGCGCATTTTACCGAGTTGCATAAAATTGAGTTATCATCTTTTATAATACACTTTGTACTGGCCGGAATAATATTTTTTACCTGCGGTTTATGGGGCTACCTGCTTAAAAAATACAGTAAAATACAGATTGAGCAAACCCGAGAGGTGGGGAGGCTGGAAAGAGAATCTATACTGCACAGTGAAAGGTTGTTAAATGAAGAAGCATTAAAAGTAGCTTATGAAAAAGCAGAAAAAGCAAGGCGTGAAGCTGACGAAGCTAATAAAGCAAAAAGTGTTTTTTTGGCAACTATGAGCCACGAAATACGTACACCTATGAATGGTGTAATTGGTATGGCATCTTTATTAAACGAAACAAAACTAACACCGGAACAGCAGGAGTATGCAAAAACCATAAGTACCTGCAGCGAAGCTTTGCTTACGGTTATTAATGATATTCTTGATTTTTCAAAAATTGAATCGGGCAACATGGAGCTTGAGTACCGGGATTTTGATTTACGTACTTGTATTGAAGAAGTGCTGGATGTATTTGCAAATAAAGCTGGTAAAATGGGGCTAGACCTTGTGTATGAAATAGACCATAATGTACCGGCACAAATTATTGGCGACAGCCTGCGTTTACGCCAGGTGCTGGTTAATTTGGTAAGCAATGCAATTAAGTTTACTGAGCAGGGAGAAATATTTATGGGTGTACACCTCATTAACACAAAAGAAAACGGGCAAATAGAAATACAGTTTGAAGTACGTGATACCGGCATTGGTATTCCGGAAGATAAAATGGAACGTTTATTTAAAGCTTTCTCACAGGTAGATTCATCCACCAGCCGTAAATACGGTGGCACAGGTTTGGGTTTAATTATTTGCGAAAAAATAATTGGCCTTATGGGTGGTGTTATTAATGTAACAAGTAAAGTAAATGAAGGCACTACGTTTACTTTTAATATACTTTCTGCAGCAAGTTCGCAATCGGTACGCACTTATGTTACCAATCATATTTCTGGTTTAGAAGGTAAAAAAATATTGGTGGTAGATGATAATTTAACCAACCGTTGCATACTTAAAAATCAATTGGAGCTTTGGAAGCTGGAACCCACACTGGCATGCAGTGGAGATGAAGCACTGGGTATTTTAGCAAAAGATATACAGTTTGATTTAGTACTTAGCGATATGCAAATGCCCGATATGGATGGCTGCCAGCTGGCTCAAAACATAAAAGACCGCTATCCGCAACTACCTATTATACTACTAAGCTCTGTTGGCGACGAAAGAAACAAACAGTATGAAAAACTTTTTAATGCTATACTTACAAAACCCATTAAGCAGGAAATGCTTTGCAAGCTTATAATAAACGAACTGCGTGGTAAGTCAAAACAACTGGTAACAGAATTGGCGCAGCCTAGACAAAAATTATCCGAAGATTTTGCAAAGCACCATCCATTAAAAATACTGGTGGCAGAAGATAATTTAGTAAACCAAAAACTTACTTTAAAAATTTTAAGCAAGCTGGGTTTTGAAGCAGCCCTTGCCGAA
>JAGVCC010000018.1 GCA_020059395.1 Chitinophagales bacterium
GCAAACCGATGGATGCAGGTCGGAAAAAATATGAATGTGGTCTTCAATACCATTAACACGGTACAACTTGCACTTACTACCCTTTACAATGCCCCATATATATTTATACAATTCTTCACAATGCTGTTCTGCAATGGTTGCTTCCCGGCTTTTTGTACCAAAAACAATTTGATAAAATATCTGGCGGTATGTACCCATGTTGTTTATTTTATTTTTTCACAATTTGAAATTCACATTCAACCCCTTCAGGGTTGGTTTCTTTTCCTCATTTCATTCCACCGGTTTCACCGGCGGCTATTCACATTTCCATGGGTTTCACCCACGGCTATTCACATTTGACCCCTTCGGGGTCAGCTTACACTTTTCATTTTATTTCCACGGATTGCATCAGTGGCTATTCAAACCTGCCTACCGGCAGGTAGGTTTAACTCCTTCGGAGTTAGTTGTATTTCACATCATATTCTTTTCCCCTCTCTATCACCAATTCATAATTACCATTTCCTTTATCAGTAAAATTGCCATCCACTGTAGTCGGCATGCTTTTACTTTTAAATTTCAATATACCTGTGCCGCAAGCACCCGTAATTTTTATTTCGCTTTCACTCATATATACTTCTATATCGCCATTAGGTGTGGGCACTTTTCCCTGCATCCATTGCAAACCACCAAGGTTTGGTTCAATAATATATTTTTCATACCCCGGTGCTGTTGGTTGTACACCGAGATAATATTTACCCAGCAGATACAACGGGCTGGCGCCCCAGGCATGGCATAAACTTTTTCCAAACTCTCTGCCATACATGGCATAATGTGCTGCGCCTTGTTTTGCAGGGTCATATTCTTCCCAAAAGCTTGTTGCGCCAAGTTGCAGCATCCCTCCCCAATAGTCTTTCATTTCTTGTAGCACATAATCTTGTTCGCCCAATGCACACAATGCTTCCAGTTCATAAAACCGCATATACGGTGTGGTGATTTTTTGAATATTGTCGTTCAATAACACAGATGCTTTCACCTGCTGTTTTTGTTGCGGATTAAAATAATCAAAAAAGATGGAGAACATGTTTGCATAACGGGTTACATTTTCTGTTTGCTTACCATCCACACGGCTGTGTACCAATGCCTGTTTTTCGTCGTTCCAATAAATGTCAAACAATTTTGTACGCATATCGGCAGCCAATATGTTGTATTGTGTAACGGCTTCTTTATCGTTGGCAATAGTTGCACACAAAGCCATTGTTTCCAGGCTGCGTGCAAACAACAACTGTTCAAAACTTACTTCGCCTTTTTTACTGAGGCCGGCAGCCCAGTCAATAAAAATCCAGTCGCCAGCCATCCATTCCATTAAACCGTCTTTATTTCTTCTTGCCAAAACATAATCCATCAGCGTTTTCATGCGGTCGTAATTCTGTGCTATAAAATTTGTATCTCCTGTATAAAGATAATAATCATAAATGCCCAAGAACCAGAAGAAGGTATAATCCATGATGGTGTTGATGTGACCTGTTACCGGGTCTTTGCCTCGTAATGCATACGTTGTACGTTTTACTGTTTCGTTATCGAAGTACAGATAATAGTTCATCAAATAACTTTGATACGCATCTCCGCTCCAAATCCAACGGTCCCGTTTAATACCATCAATAAAAAACTCTCTGGTGTTGAGTTCAAAAGTGTATTTCGCTACATCGTAAATTTTATTAATTTCCGCATCGCTGCAGGTAAAGCTGCCACGCTGTTTTACATCAGCATATTCATACAGCATGGAAACAGCATCAAGAGACACACCTGCATCGTACTGCACATTTACAAAACGATACGCTTTCGATAGCTTCATCGTCAAATCTATTGCTGCTGCATTGTCAACATCCACCCTGTCCAATGCTTCGCAATGTTCGGCAGACAATGCTTCTTCTTTTGATTCACCATAATAAACAGAAAGCTTACCCTCGCCTTTTAATCCGTGCAGTTTGATGAAACCAAATGTTTCTTTTCCAAAATCCACCAACATGGAATTTGTTCCTTTTTCAGTTGATACAGCCGATTGTTCTCTTGCAGGCAGCATAAACTGCGATGGCAATTGCGTGGGCGAATTAAAATTCCAGCTTCCTGCATTCACCCATTTTGTTGCAGATATATCAGAAGTTTTTCCTGTTTCATCAATCCATTCTTTGTCTTCAAATGTTACTAACCATGAAGCATCTGATACAATTGTTTTTCCCTTTACAAAAATAGCAGGCACATTTGCCTGGTTAAATACTTTGATGTTGATTTTATGTTTACCAGCCGGAACGGTAATTTGTTTCGGACTTCCTTCAAAAGCTTTACCATCAATTTTTACATTGTACTCGCCTTCTACGTAAATGTCAACCGTTTCCGGTGCAGGCACATCAAATGTTTTATGAAAATCCATCAGCACATAATGACTGTCCATTTTCCAGAACACCGGAAAGAAAGTGCTCCGTTCGGTACGACGGTTTTGCATTTTATTGGACAATACAATTTCAAAATCGCCGGGATACCATATCCATGTTGGTGAAGAAGAAGTATGCTGTAAAAAAGAGTTATTCATTTGCTATCCGTTAATTGCTTCGCTGTTATTTACTAAAATCAAAAAGACACAAACTAAATATCCTCTCCGTATCTTTCTTCAGTTATTTGTTGTAATGATTTGCCCTGCGTTTTTGGTGTCCAAATTGTTCCTATAATGAGTGCCACAATCAGCAAGCCAACCATAATATAGGCAGCGGTGTAAAATCCTTCTCCGTTTGGGCCATAAATATTAACAAACCCTAATCCCCATATGGCTGCTACGCTTCTAACGGCAAAAAACATAATGCCCTGTGCAGCTGCCCTGTATTTTGCAGGAAAAAGTTCTGAAGCCCAAAGTGCATAAAATGCCTGTACACTTATACCAGCATGTATGCCCCAAAGAATAGTGAACGTCCATAATGCCACATGATTTTTTATACCTATAAAAATAAGAATGCACCAGGCTACTATTCCTATTGATGTACCAAAAACATACAGCCAGCGCTGATTAACTTTATCAACCAGCAAGGCAAAGCCAAAATATGTTACAGCAATAATTACAATCCATTGTACGGAAGAAATCATATTGGCTTCCCCGTTGGAAAGACCACCTGCAGTTTCATAAATA